>JAICIW010000004.1 GCA_025928735.1 Rhodanobacteraceae bacterium
CGCGCATCACGCATCGACTTCGCGTGGTTCAGACAAACAGGGGAGGGCAGAAGAAAAGTTGCTGCCCGGATACGACAAGCGGAGGAGCTGACTACGCTTGCCGCACCGGGCAACGGTCCGGGGTCCACTGCCAATGGGAAATTCCCTCGGAGCACGCATCATAGCGCGGGGACTGGCAGGGGCCAAGGTTGACAAGGCCGATTTCCGGATGAAATTTTTTATCGATCAGGAACAATAGTTTGGTGCGTTAATATTCCGTTGTTTCGAGAGTTGTACACAGTACGCGAGCGTATGGAATACCTCGAAACATGGTCTCGACCATCATGCGGTGCACGGCCGGAAAGCAAGGGCATTGGCGTTTGCGCACGCGACGTTTGTGCGCAGGGTCACTTGCGCAGCAGGCTGTGCCGGTAACCGTAGCCGAAGTAGATCACCAAGCCCAGCAGTGTCCACAACCCCATCAGCGTCCAGTTGTACCAGTTCTCCCAATACAACAACATGAGGCAACTCAGCACACCAAGTGTGCAGGTGACGCTGGCCCAGGGAACGCGGAATGTGCGCGGCAGTTCAGGACGCGTGTGGCGCAGGATCAGCACGCCCGCGCAAACCGCGACGAATGCCAGCAGCGTGCCCATCGACACCAGATCGCCCAGCACGTCCAGCGGGAAGATGGCCGCAAGCAACGCGATGCCCGTGCCGGTGATCAGCGTGTTGATATACGGCGTGCGATGGCGCGGGTGCAGCTTGGCGAATACCGGTGGCAGCATGCCGTCGCGACCCATGATCATGAAGATGCGCGGTTGCGCGATGATCATCACCAGTACCACCGATCCCAGCCCAAGCAGGGCGCCAATCTCCACCAGCCAGCGCAGCCAGTTGAGTTGCGGGTGCGCGGCCACCGCCGTCACGACCGGTTCGGCGGTGCCGAGTTGCGCGAACGGGATCAGCCCGGTCAACACGGCCGCCATCGCCACGTACAGGACGGTGCAGATGGCCAATGACGCCAGCGTGCCGATCGGCAGGTCGCGTTGCGGATTCTTGGCTTCCTGCGCAGCGGTCGATGTCGCTTCGAATCCGATGTAGGCGAAGAACACCAAGGTCGCCGCGCGCATGATGCCGCCCCAGCCGTATTTCTCCGGGCCCTCGGCGGGCGGGATGAACGGGTGCCACAAATCCGGATTCACGTAGTGCCAGCCGGCCACGATCACGATCACGATCAAGGTGACTTTCAAGATCACGATGGCGCTGTTGACGCCGCTGGACTCGCGGATGCCGACGTAGCAGAGCCATGTCAGCAGCAGCACCATGATGACGGCAGGCAGGTTGAACAAGGCGCCGGTGACGACGAGGTGCTTGTCCACGAATGCGATCGGCGCGTTGGTAAGGGCATCGGGCAGGTCGAATCCCATGTGGCGGACCAGGCTTCTGAAATAACCTGTCCAGCTCACCGCGACCGCCGACGCCGATACGCCGTATTCCAGCACCATGTTCCAGCCGATGAACCATGCCGCGAACTCGCCGAGCGTGGCATACGCGTAGGAATACGAGCTGCCCGACATCGGGATCAGCGTTGCGAATTCGGCGTAGCACAACGCGGTGAAGCTGCAGACCGCGGCCGCGATCAGGAACGACAGCAGCACAGCGGGTCCGGCGTGCTCGGCCGCGGCTTGTCCCGTGATCACGAAGATGCCGCCGCCGATCACGGCGCCGATGCCGAGCGCAGTCAATCCCCACGGTCCCAGGGTGCGCCGCAACTGGACGCCGCCGTGGGCGTCGTCGGAGACCGTGGCAACGCCGACCGGCTTGCGTGCGAGCAAGCGCCCGAGAACGGTCACGACGTTCCCCGTCGTACGCGTGACACCCGTGCCGACGCAGCTTGCGCGGCAGGACGGAGTGCTGGCGAAAACATCGGGCGAGTTTGAATGCCCGCCCCGAACGACTGCGCCATCACACCACGTCGTCCAGTGCGTGGGCCATCTTTTCCGGCGACATCTGGCTGCGCTTGTAGCCATACAACCGATAGAAGATCAGCCCGACCACCGCCCACACCACGAACACGACCTTGGCCACGACGCTGAGGTTGACGAACAGCAACAGGCACCCGGCCACAGCCAGCGGGCACACGATCCACACCAGTGGCGTGCGGAACGGGCGCTTGCGATCCGGCTGGCGCTTGCGCAGGATCATCACGCCAATCGACACCATCGCGAAAGCGAGCAGGGTGCCGGCGTTCGACGTGTCGGCCAGTTTTCCGACCGGAAACAACGCGGCGCACAGCGATACCACGATGCCGGTCACGTAGGTGATCACGTGCGGCGTGAAGAAGCGCGGGTGCACCTTCGAGAACACGTCGGGCAGCAGGCCATCGCGCGACATCGTGAAGAAGATGCGGGTCTGGCCGAACATCATCATCAGGATCACCGACGGCAGCGCCACGATGGCCGCGAGCTCGATCATGACGGCAACCCTCGGATGTCCGAGCGTACTCATCACTTGCGCCAGCGGTTCGCGGCTGCAAACCAGTGCCTGGGAATTGCCGCATGCTGCCGCGAATGCTGGCGTACCCGGGTCCAGGAACGCGCCCGTCGCGCTCGTGAGCGGCTGTGCGCCGACCGAACCGGCCGCGCCGTAGCCCACCAGCAGGTAGAAAATTGTGCAGATCACCAACGCGGCGATCAGCCCGATCGGAACGTTTCGATTGGGGTTGCGGGTCTCCTCGGCGGCAGTGGAAACCGCATCGAAGCCGACGTAGGCGAAGAAGATGGAGGCCGCCGCACCCAGCACGCCGATGCCGTTGCTGCCAACTGGATTGCCCCAGCCGGTTGGCAGGAACGGATGCAGGTTGGCGTCCTTGACCGCCGGTACGGCGATGATGATGAATACGGTCAGCGCGATGATCTTGATGGCCACCAGCACCGCGTTCACGCGGGCGCTCTTGGAAGTGCCGATCACCAGCAGGCCGGTCACCGCGACGCCGATCAGGAAGGCCAGCAGGTTGAAGCCGCCGCCCAGCGTCGGTCCGGTCTGCAGCCACAAAGGCAGCGACAGGGTTCCCGGTTTGACCAATCCGAAGATGCCGCTGTTGAGCAGGCCGTTGACATAGCCAGCCCAGCCTACGCACACCGCCGTTGCGCCAATCGCGTATTCCAGGACCAGCGCCCAACCGACGATCCATGCGATCAGTTCGCCCATGACCCCGTAGGAGTACGTGTACGCGGAACCGGACACCGGAACCATGGCGGCGAGCTCGGCGTAGGCGAGGGCGGCCAGGCCGCAGACAGCCGCCGCGATCACGAACGAAACCATCATGCCGGGGCCGGCTTTCTGGGCCGCTTCGGCGGTCAGCACGAAAATGCCGGTTCCGATTACCGCGCCGATCCCGAGCAAGGTCAACTGGATCGGACCCAACTGGCGTTTCAGCCCCTTCTTTTCGGCTGTCGCGAGAATCTGGTCAAGCGGCTTCACACGCCAAAAGATCATTAGTGCTCCCAAATCACGTGGGGTCCGCGGTGGGGGAACCGTGGGCGGGCACACTCTGCGCCCCGGATGAAATCCGCCGACGCTTCCCCTCGAAGCGGCGCGGGCCTGTGCGATGGCACAAGCGCCCGTACCTTACTTGCGCTTTTATTCCGCCACAAGCGCCGGAAGGCATGTTCCGGGTCCCGAAACGCGTCAAAGACAGAGGCAAGCAGCCGTCCATGGCACGCAGTCCGTTCGGCATCCGTGCCCCTCATCTGCGCGAGGTCATGCAATTCGAGGCATGACTTGAGCCGCGTAGATTCGAGCTCGCGTTCGGAGTGACAGTCGCCGGACTTTCGCATGCACCTCACGCTCGGCCCGCGAATTCCCCGGTCAACGTATTTACCCATACCTTTTCGCCGGTGGTGATGTATTCCGGCACCTGGATTTCGATGCCGGTGTCGAGCGTGGCGGGCTTGGTACGTTTGGTGGCCGAGGCGCCCTTCAGTTCCGGCGCGGTGTCGATGATCGTCAACGCGACGCTGGTAGGCACCTGCAGCGCCACCGGTGCATCGTCGATCAACTGCACGTAATAGCCTTCCACGCTCTCCACGATGTACGCCGCGCTGTCGCCGACCAGATCGGGATCGAGCATGTAAGGCGTGTAGTCCTCGGCGTCGAGGAACACGAAGGCGTCGCCATCCTTGTAGGAATAATTCGCCGCGCGGCGGGTCAGTTCCATTTCCTTCAGGTCGTCGTCGGCGCGCAGACTCAGGTCGAACTTGCGCCCGCCCGGAATCGAATAGAGGATGAAGCGAAAGGTGACGTTGCCGCCGCGCGCGGTCGGCGAGCTGCGCTCGATGTCGCGCACCTGGTACACGGTGCCTTCGTGTTCGACCACGTTGCCTTTCTTGACGTCGGAAGCTTTCATGGGGTTCGGGGACTCGGAGTTCTGGGTTCGGGACTCGGACGGACTTCACTTTCCGTGGTCATTCCGGACGCGGCGCAGCCGCGATCCGCGGTGCGGAATCCATCTTGCTCGCGTGTTCGTCCATGAAAATCAAAATGGATTACGCGCCGCTCCTGCGGCGCGCCCTTTGGGCCATCGGCTTTGCCGATGTTCGCTTCGGCATCCATGCCTCTGCAGTCGGGCCTGCGCCGGAATGACGACAAGTTATTTGGGGGCAAGTCTTACGGCGCCATCCAGCCGGATTACGCTGCCGTTCAAATAGCGGTTGCCGAGGATGAACGCCACGGTTTGCGCGAATTCTTCCGCCTTGCCGAGCCGTGACGGGAAGGGGATCGACGCCGACAAGGATTCCTGCACCTGCGGCGGCATCCCGTCCACCATCGGCGTCCAGAAGATACCCGGCGCGATGGTCATCACGCGGATACCGAAGCGCGACAGTTCGCGCGCCATCGGCAAGGTCATGCCGACCACGCCGCCTTTGGAAGCAGAATAGGCCGCTTGTCCGATCTGGCCTTCGTAGGCCGCCACCGAAGCGGTGTTGACGATCACGCCGCGCTCGCCATCTTCGCCCGGGTCGTTCGCCTGCATCAGCGCGGCGCCCGCCTTGGCGACGTTGAAGCTGCCGACCAGATTCACCATCACGGTGCCGGCGAAATTCTTCAGCGGCATCGGCCCTTGCTTGCCCAGCACGCGTCCTGCGCCGAGGATGCCGGCGCAGTTCATCACCACATTCAGCCCGCCCATTGACTCGCGCGCGGCGGCGATATTGGCAACCACGTTTTCTTCGCTGGTGACGTCGGTCCTGAGGAATCGCGCCGCCCCGCCCAGTTCCTTCGCGGCGGACTGGCCTTTTTCTTCGTTGACGTCGAATAACGCGACGCGACCGCCGTGCGCGACGATGTGTTGCGCGACCGCGTGGCCGAGTCCGGATGCACCGCCGGTGACGACGGCCCTGACCTGATCGAGTTGCATGCGTGTGTATCCCGAGTGCAAACCGGCGATTGTAGGGGAGCCGCGCGCGCGGCGACTACAACGTGCGAATGAACCAGCGGTCGCAGCCGTGATGGCCGGTGCTGCCCATCGGGGCGCAAAGCGGCGTGAAGCCCTGCTTGCGATAGAGCGCCTGCGCCGCGTCCATGCCGGTCAGTGTTTCGAGATAGCAGCGCTTGAATCCGAACTCGCGTGCGGCATCGAGGCAACGCTTGATCATCGCCCGTCCCGCACCACGGCCGCGGGATTCGGGCAGGAAATACATCTTGCGCAATTCACACACATCGGGCTCGCCGTGTTCCAGCGGCGCCACGCCGCCGCCCCCGACGACCTTGCCGTCGATTTCGAACACGAAATACGCGCAGCGCGGTCGCGTGTACGCGGCGTGCATCGCGCCGACTTCCGCATCGTGGATCGCGAAGCCGTCGCCACCTGCGCCGAATTCGGGCATGACACTGCGGATGATCGCGGCGATCTCGGGGTCGTCGCGCGACTCGATCGGCCGAAGGAGAAAACCGGGGTCAGCGTGCACTTTTCCTCCAACGACGATCGTTGCGTGGCAATCTCGAAAAGTGCACGCTGATCCCGGCTTTCATTCGCCCATCCGCGCGCGGGTGACCCGGCTGGAAGTCGGCTTGCCGAGCTGCCTGGCCAACCACCAGCCCGTTTCGACCAATTTGTCCAGGTCAACGCCGGTTTCGATGCCCATGCCCTGCAGCATGTAGGTGACGTCCTCGCTGGCGACATTGCCAGTCGCGCCTTTCGCGTACGGGCAGCCGCCGGTGCCGGAAACGGAACTGTCGATCACCCGCACCCCTTCTTCGAGACATACCAGGATGTTCGCGAGCGCCTGATCGTAGGTGTCGTGGAAATGCACGGCCAGCGCCTTCATCGGCACGTCGAGCGACACCGCGTGGAGCATCGCACGCGCCTTCACCGGCGTGCCGACGCCGATGGTGTCGCCCAGCGAAATTTCGTCGCAGCCAAGCTCGTACAGGCGTTTCGAAACGCGCACCACGTCGCTGACGGGCACCTCGCCCTGGTACGGGCAGCCGAGCACCGTGGACACGTAACCGCGCACGCGCACGCCCTCGGCGCGCGCGCGTTCGAGCACCGGTCGGAAACGCTCGATCGATTCGTCGATCGACGCGTTGATGTTCTTCTGGTTGAAGGCTTCGCTGGCCGCGGTGAACACCGCGATGCTGGTGACGCCGGCCGCGCGGGCGCGTTCATAACCCCGCATGTTCGGCACCAGCGCGGGGTAGTCGACGCCGGGCTTGCGGGTGATGCCGGCATAAACCTCTTCGGCGTCGGCGAGCTGCGGCACCCACTTCGGGCTGACGAAGCTGGTGGCCTCGATCGTTTCCAGACCGCACGCCGACAACCGGTCGATCAACTCGATCTTGACCGGTGTCGGGATGACGGTCTTCTCGTTCTGCAAGCCGTCGCGGGCGCCGACTTCCACGATGCGGACGTGATTGGGAAACATGCGCGGGGCGGTTCCGGATGATTGACGCGGTCCAAAGCGAAATGATGCCGGAGCGCGCCGATTGCAAGGCGCACGCGACCGGCGCGGCCACGGTCATTCGTCCTTGAACTTGATCAGTACGGCGTCGGCTTCGACAAAATCACCGGCAGCAGCGCCGATGCCTTCAACGGTGCCCGCGCGCGGCGCTTTCAGCGACAACTCCATCTTCATCGCTTCCATGACGAGCAGTTCCTGGCCGGCTTCCACGTTGTCGCCAGGGTTGGCCCTGACCAGCACGATCCGCCCCGGCATCGGCGCCGCCACCTGATTGCCCGCGGCGCCGTCGCTCGCTTCCCAGGCGAAGGCGGGCACGCGTTCGAGGCGCCAGCGAACGCCATTCGAATCACGCAACAGAACGCGCGAGGCATCGGCGCGGACTTCAAATCGTGTCGCCACGCCATCGAATCGTGCATCCAGGATCCGGCCGTCCCAGAGCGCGTCTTCGACCGTGCAGCGCGCTTCACCGCCGCCCTGCAAGCGGTAAGTGCCGGCATGGCCCCAGCCTTCGACTTCGAAGCGCTGGGTGTTGGCCGAAAGCGCAACGAGGCGTTTGCCCGCGCGACCCACGCGCCACGCATCGGCGTGGTTCCATGGCGAGTGCGGATCGGCCGTGTCGCGTACGACATGATCCTCGTCGTGCAACAGCACCGCCACCGCGGCTGCGAACAAGGTGCGCGAATCCGGTCCGGCATCGCCGACGACGAATTCGTCGAGATGCCGATCGAGATAGCCCGTATCGATGCGGTGCTCGATGATCGCCGGGTGTCGCACCAGCCTTTCGAGGAATGCGACGTTGGATTTCGGGCCGACGATTTCGCATGCGGCCAGTGCTTCGCGCATCCGTTGCAGTGCCGACGGGCGATCGACATCCCGCACGATCAGCTTCGCGATCATCGGGTCGTAGAAAATCGTCACCGTGTCGCCTTCGATCACGCCACCGTCGAGGCGCACGTGCGCGGACGCTTCCGGAAGTTGCAGGCGGGAGAGCTTGCCGGAACCGGGCAGGAATCCGTGGTCGGGATCTTCCGCGTACAGCCGCACTTCGATCGCATGGCCGTGTGACCGGACTTGCTCCTGCGTCCACGGCAAGGGCTGGCCGTCGGCGACGTGCAGTTGCCACTCGACCAGATCGATGCCGTGAGTCATTTCGGTGACCGGATGTTCGACCTGTAGTCGGGTGTTCATTTCCATGAAATGGAAGTCGCCTTTTGGACCGACGATGAACTCCACCGTGCCGGCGCCGACGTAGTTCACCGCTTTGGCGGCTGCGACCGCCGCCGCGCCCATCGCGGCGCGGCGCTCCGGCGTCAGGAACGGCGAGGGCGTTTCTTCCAGCACCTTCTGGTAGCGCCGCTGCGCGGAACATTCGCGCTCGTCGATGTGGATTACGCTGCCGTGGCGGTCGCCGAACACCTGGAACTCGATGTGCCGCGGGTGTTCGATGTAGCGCTCCAGCAGCATCGACGGGTCGCCGAACGACGCCTTGGCGATACGCTGCGCAGCAGCCAGCGCGCCCGGAAACTCCGCATCGCTGCGCACGATCTGCATGCCCTTGCCGCCACCGCCGGCGGACGGCTTGATGATCAGGGGATAGCCGATCTTGTGCGCCTGCCTGGCGAGAAACGCGTTGTCCTGGTCGTCGCCGTCGTAGCCCGGCACCAACGGCACGTCGTGTTTCGCCATCAGGTGCTTGGCGGCGGCCTTCGAACCCATCGCTTCGATGCTGGCGGGGTCGGGGCCGATGAACACGATCCCGGCGTCGATGCAGGCGCGCGAGAACGCGGTGTTCTCCGAGAGGAATCCATAGCCGGGGTGGATCGCTTGCGCGCCGGTTTTCTTCGCAACTTCGATGATCGCGTCGCCACGCAGGTACGACTCGTCCGGGCGCGGGCCACCGATCGGCCATGCCTCGTCGGCAAGACGAACGTGCTGCGCGCTCCTGTCAGCCTCGGAATACACCGCGATCGTATGGATGCCGAGCCGGCGGCAAGTGCGGATCACGCGGCAGGCGATTTCGCCGCGGTTGGCGATCAGGACGCGCTCGAACACTTATTCACCCTCCCAGTAATCGCGCGCATCCTCGTGCCGTGCCAAGTGGCGGATGCGCGCATGGCGTCCGTTTTCATCGTCCGGCAGATCTTCGAAAACACCGAATTTGCCGGAATCGGGATACTCGCAGATTTCGATGGGCGCCATCGTGCTGACGCAGAGGTAGCGCATTTCCGTGTCGCCGGTGTTGATGATCTGGTGCGCGGTTTCCGGGCCACCGGTGGGGCAGGCAATGAAGTCACCGGCGCGCAGCGGAACGCGTTCGTCGCCGTAACGCAATTCGCCGGTGCCTTCGAGGATGAAGAACATTTCTTCTTCCGCGCGATGGCTGTGGAACGGGCAGTTGCGCTTGCCCGGCGCGACCACCGTGAGGTTGTAGCCGAGCTTGCGCGCGCCAATGCGGCTGCCGATTGCGGCGTGGCGGATGTCGTAGTTGCCGGCACTGGTACCCCGCGGCGTGCGATCCTCGCTGACGGATTGCACCTCGAGGTCGACAAGATTGATCACGGGTCGTTGCATGTGTTTCTCCCGGTCCACGGGGGTTTTATCCAGGCGTGTGGCAGACCGCTTCGATATTGTGGCCATCCGGGTCCAGCACGAACGCGGCGTAATAGTGCTCGTGATAATGCGGACGCAGGCCCGGCTTGCCGTTGTCGCGACCACCCATCGCGAGCGCAGCCTGGTGGAACGCGTCCACGTCGGCGCGTGTTTTCGCGGTGAACGCGACGTGGAAGCGGCCGCGCACCATGCCTTCGCCGTCGCCGATCCAGAAGTACGGCTTGCCGTCCTCGCCGAAACCCGCGTGCGAACTGCCGCCGGTTTGTTCGGCAGTCACTGCCATCACGATGCCAACACCGAGCGGATCCAGCGCGGCTTCGTAAAACTTTCTGCTGGCGAGGAAATTGGAAACGGGGAATCCGATGTGATCGAGCATCGATTTACTCCTTCAGCCATGGCGGTGCGTGTTTTTCGAGGAACGCAGACAAACCCTGCTGCCCTTCCGGCGAGACGCGCAAGCGCGCGATCAGTCCGGCGTTTGCGGTATCGACGCGTTCGGCGGATTCGGCCGTCATGCCGGCAGTGCGCAGTGCCAGAAGTTTGGCCTCGTATTGCGCAAGCGGACCGCCCTTGGCGAGGAAATGCAACTGGCGATCCATCGCTTCGTCCAGTTGCTCAATGGTGGCGCATCGATGCAGCAAGCCGATTCGTGCGGCTTCGGCCGCATCGAAGATTTCCGCACTGACGAACAGTCGCCGCGCGTGGCGCGGACCGATGGCCTGCACGACATAGGGCGCAATCGTGGCGGGCACGAGGCCGAGTTTCACTTCGCTCAAGGCGAACTTCGCGCCCTCGACCCCGATCGCGATGTCGCAGCAGGCGATCAATCCCACGCCGCCGCCGTAAGCCGAGCCGTTGACGCGCGCGAGCGTCGGTTTCGGAAAGAACTGCAGTACGCGCAGGAGTTTCGCGAGTCGCAGCGCATCGTCGCGGTTTTCCTCGGCGCTCGCCTGCGCCATCCTGCGCATCCAGTTGAGGTCGGCGCCAGCCGAGAAAGTCGCGCCCGCTCCGGTCAAAACCAACGCGCGGATGCCGGCATCGTTCGCCAACGATTCCAGTGCGGCGGTGGTTTCCGCGATCAGGCCGTCGTCGAAGGCGTTGTGAACCTGCGGGCGGTTCAGCGTCAGGATCGCCGTGGTGTCCCTGCGCGCCAGCAGGATGGCGTCGGCCATCGTTGCGTTCCAAGCCAAAACGGAAAGGATAGCGGTTCCACGCAGCCCATACGCTGGGCAGTGGACAGGCCTGGGCGTTGTCCCGGCCGGTGGGGAAGTGAATGGTGCTCGGGTTGCTTTTATAAATGCGAACGATTAGCATTTGCCGTCAGTCACGGCGTGCCTGACGACCGATTCCGGAACCCATGTGATGCGCAGATTGATCCTGGCAATGGCGATTGTTTTCGCGGGCGCCCTCGCGACCGGTGCCGACGCGGAAACGATGCCAGAGTACAAACTCGTGCTGCAGAATCACCAGTTCGAACCGGCGACACTGAAGGTGCCGGCCAATACCAAGTTCAAGGTGTTGGTGAGCAACCGCGACCCGGCGCCGATGGAGTTCGAGAGCGCCGATTTCAACCGCGAAAAGATCGTGCTGCCGAATTCCACGGTGACGGTATTCGTCGGGCCGCTTGAAAAAGGCACGTACAAGTTCTTCGACGATTTCCACCAGGCCACCACCGGCGTCCTGGTCGTGGAGTGATCCTGACATGCTGGGCATAGCACTACTCGTATTCCGTGAAGTCCTGGAAGCGGCGTTGATCGTCACGATCGTGGCGGCGGCGACGCGCGGTGTGCCCCGCCGCGCCGCATTTGTCGGCGGCGGGATCGCCGCGGGCGTCGCCGGCGCGATGATCGTGGCCGTATGCATGGGCTTCATCGAGGGGTCGCTGGGCGGCATCGGGCAGGAGGTCTTCAATGCAGCCGTGTTGCTGGCCGCGGTGGCGATGTTGGGCTGGCACGTCACCTGGATGTCCAGCCACGGCAAGCAAATGGTGCAACAGATGCACCGCGTCACCGATTCGGTGAAGGCGGGCTCCAGTTCGATCGCGATCCTGCTGGCGGTGGTGGCGCTGGCGGTATTGCGCGAGGGTTCCGAGATCGTGCTGTTCCTGTTCGGCATGGCCGCGGGCGGCGCGGGCAAGCTGGGTTTTTTCGCTGGCGTCCCGCTTGGGCTCGCGGGTGGCATCGCGGTCGGGGTTGCACTTTACTTCGGATTGCTGCGCATTCCGCTTCGGTATTTTTTCAGCGCGACCAACTGGATGCTGGTGGTGCTGGCCGCGGGGCTGGCCTCCAGCGCGGCGGGCTTCCTGATCCAGGCCAATGTGTTGCCGGCTTGGGGCAACCAGGTTTGGGACACCTCGTGGCTGCTTACCAACGGCTCCATCGTGGGGCAGGCGGTGCACGTCCTGACCGGTTACGAAGCGCGCCCGGCCGGCATGCAACTGGTGTTCTGGATCGTGACGTTCGCGATCCTCGCGGCGGGCATGGGCGTGGTTTCCTCGCGCATGACCGCGCAGCGCGAGCGGGCGAACCGCGCCTCCAAGCACGTCAGTGGCGCCGCAATCACGCCCGGCGCATGAAGGTTCTGCAGCGGAGCTGTCGATGAAAAGCTTCCTGGTCGCCTTGGCAACGACGGGTTCCTGTGTGGCCACGGCGTGTGTTTCGCTGGCCGTGATGGCAGCCGCGCCTGCCTCGGCTTCCGACCCGGAAGCGGGCGAGGTCGCTGCACTCAAGGCCGAGATCGCCCGGCTCGAGCAGCGCACCCCGGCGCCGGAACTGGGCCAACAGATGCTCGAATTGCAGATCCGCCACGATCGCCTGTGGTGGGCGGGTGAGGCCGGCAACTGGAACCTCGCGTATTACATGGTGAGTGAATTGGGCGAGGCCCTGCGCGGCATCGAGGAAACCAACGGCGATGCCCCGGAGTTGCAACCGCAGAAACTCTCCGATGTGATGCCGGCGATGATGAATCCTGCCATCCGCAACGTGCAGGAAGCGCTGGCGAAGAAGGACAAGGCCGCGTTCGCGAGTGCCTACGATCGACTTTCGGCGTCCTGCAATGCGTGCCACGCGGCGGCCGGTGTTGAATTCCTGCACATCCAGCGGCCGAAGACACCGTTGCTGGACAACCTGCGCTACGCGCCCGACGCGACGCCGTAGACCGGCGCTGGGTTACATCCGGAACACGCCGTAGCGCTGCGGTTCGATCGGTGCGTTCATCGAAGCGGAGATCGCGAGGCCCAACACGCGACGGGTATCGACGGGGTCGATGATGCCGTCGTCCCAAAGCCGCGCACTGGAGTAGTACGGGCTGCCCTGGCGCTCGTACTGTTCGCGGATCGGCGCCTTGAAGGTTTCCTCCTCGTCCTGCGACCACTCGCCGCCGCGCGCCTCGATGCCGTCACGCTTGACGGTCGCCAGCACCGATGCGGCCTGTTCGCCGCCCATCACGCTGATGCGCGCGTTTGGCCACATCCACAGGAAGCGCCCGCCGTAGGCGCGGCCGCACATCGCGTAGTTGCCCGCGCCGAAGCTGCCGCCGATCACCACGGTGAACTTCGGCACGTGCGAGCAGGCGACGGCGGTGACCATCTTGGCGCCATCCTTGGCAATGCCGGCCTGCTCGTATTTCTTGCCGACCATGAAGCCCGTGATGTTCTGCAGGAATACCAGCGGCACGTTGCGCTGATTGCACAGTTCGATGAAGTGCGTGCCCTTGAGGGCGCTTTCGGAAAACAGGATGCCGTTGTTGGCGACGATGCCGACCGGATAGCCGTGGATGTGCGCGAACCCGGTGATCAATGTTTTGCCGTAACGTGCCTTGAATTCGTGGAACTCCGAGCCGTCCACGATGCGCGCGATCACTTCGCGGATGTCGAACGGACGGCGGGTGTCATCCGGGATCACGCCATACAGTTCTTCCGCCGGATAGGCAGGTTCATGCGGCTCGGCCAGCGTCAGCGGCATCTTTTTCTTGCGATTGAGGTTGGCGACGATGTCGCGCGCGATCGACAGCGCGTGCGCGTCGTTCTCCGCGAAGTGGTCGGCCACCCCCGAAATGGACGTATGGACGTCCGCGCCGCCCAGCGTTTCGGCATTGACCACTTCGCCGGTCGCGGCCTTCACCAGCGGCGGGCCGCCGAGAAAGATCGTTCCCTGTTCACGCACGATGATGGTCTCGTCGCTCATCGCCGGAACGTAGGCGCCGCCGGCGGTGCAACTGCCCATCACCACGGCAATCTGCGGAATGTCGAGTGCCGACATGCGCGCCTGGTTGTAGAAGATGCGCCCGAAGTGTTCCTTGTCCGGAAACACTTCGTCCTGCAATGGCAAAAACGCGCCGCCGGAATCGACGAGATAGATGCATGGCAAACGGTTTTCCAGCGCCACTTCCTGCGCGCGCAGGTGCTTCTTCACGGTCATCGGAAAATACGTGCCGCCCTTGACCGTGGCGTCGTTGGCGACCACCACCACTTCGGTGCCGTTGACGCGGCCGATGCCGGTGATGATGCCAGCCGCGGGCGCCGCATTGTCGTACATGCCGTGCGCGGCCAGCGGCGAGAGTTCCAGAAAGGGCGAGCCGGGATCGAGCAGGGCGCGGATGCGCTCGCGCGGGAGCAGCTTGCCACGCGCGACATGCTTCTCGCGGGCCCTGGTACCGCCGCCTTCGGCCGTGCGCGCCAGCTTCGTTTTCAGGTCGTCGGTGAGCTTGCGCAGGTTCGCGGCATTGCCACGAAAGGTTTCGCTTTTGCTGTCGATGACGGTGGAAATGACAGGCATGGTCGGCTCCATGACGTGCGCGGGCGCATGAAACCGGCATTCTATCGGGTGCGGCATGCGCCTCAAAAATCGCGGTGTGTGATTTGGCGTCGCGCAGGCGATTCCCGACCGGCGACCACGAAGAATGTTGCCCGCAAAAAAAACCGGCCGCGCGAGGCGGCCGGTCGAATCACTGCAAAAGCTGGAACGATCAGTGGCCGCTCGAACCGCTGGCTGCGTTCTTCGCATTCTCGGCGGCGTCCTTGGCGGCGTTCTTCATGTTGCCGGTTGCTTCCTTCGCGTTCTGGGCGGCTTGCTGCATGTGGTCCATCGCGCTGGAGGAACCGGAGGCTGCAGTGCCCGCCGACGCGGCATTGGCCGCCTGCTGGGCCTGGTCGGCTGCCGCGCTGGCCGCGGATGCCGCAGCGCCAGCCTGCTCGGCGCTTTGCTGGGTTTCGGTGTTCGGGTTCGCCTGGGCGGCGGACGCAGCGGCAGCAGCAGCGGACGAGGCTTCAGCCGCGTTCTGCTGTGCCTGGTCGGCAGCATTCTGCGCCTGCTGCGACGAGTTGCCGCAGGCACTCAGGGCAAGTGCCATCGAGCCGGCGAGTGCAGTCGCGAGAACGGTACGAGTGAACTTCATTGGATATCTCCTGGATTGGGCCGTGGAAAGCCACGGGAGTGGCCGGGCTATTAAACCGCGTCTGGCTGAATAACGCCAGCATCTGACTTTTTACGGGCAAATAACGTTCAGTCGCGGCTTACCGCCTTCGGCGTACAAACCTGCAACCGTACGCTGCCGTCAAACCAGTTCGATCGCAATGGCGGTGGCTTCGCCGCCACCGATGCACAACGATGCCACGCCACGCTTTTTGCCGGCGTGCATCAAGGCGTGCAGCAACGTCACCACGAGGCGCGCGCCGGTGCAGCCGATCGGATGACCCAGCGCGCAGGCGCCGCCGTGCACGTTGAGCTTTTCGTGCGGAATCGAAAGATCCTTCATTGCGGCCATCGCCACGACAGCGAACGCTTCGTTGACCTCGAACAAATCGACGTCATCGACTTTCCAGTCGGCCTTCTGCAACACCTTTTCGATCGCACCGACCGGCGCAGTGGTGAACCACTCGGGTTCCTGCGAATGCGTGGCGTGCGCGACGATGCGCGCCAACGGCTTCACGCCGCGCGCCTTCGCGTCATCGGCCGACAGCAGCACCACGGCGGCGGCGCCATCGGAGATGCTGGACGAACTGGCAGCAGTGACGGTGCCGTTCTCCTTGCGGAAGGCAGGTTTCAATGTCGGGATCTTCGCCGGGTCAACCTTGCCGGGTGTTTCATCGACCGAAACTTCGACGTCGCCCTTGCGCGAGGGTACGCTGACGGTGGCGATCTCGTCGGCGAATGCGCCGGATCTCACCGCTTCCTGTGCGCGGCGTACCGATTCGGTCGCGAACGCGTCCTGTGCCTCGCGCGTGAAGTGGTATTTGTCGGCGCAGGCTTCGGCGAACACGCCCATCGATTTGCCGTCGTAGGGGTTGGTCAAGCCGTCCCACGCCATGTGATCGACCATCGCGCCGTCGCCGTAACGGATGCCGGTGCGTACCGCCGCCATGTGCGGCGCGTTGGTCATCGACTCCATGCCCCCGGCGACGACCACGCTGGCGGAACCGGCCTTGATCAAATCGTGGCCCAGCATGATGGCTTTCATGCCCGAGCCGCACACCTTGTTGAGCGTGGTGCAACCGGTCGACGGAGGCAGTCCCGCCGCCAACGCAGCTTGGCGCGCGGGCGCCTGACCAAGGTTGGCCGGCAGCACGCAACCCATCAGCACTTCGCCAACGTCACCCGGTGCAATGCCCGATTGCTGCAACGCGGCGCTGATGGCGGCGGCGCCGAGCTTGGGCGTGGGAAAGCCGGTGAACTGGCCGAGGAACGCGCCGATGGGCGTGCGTTTGGCGGCGGCGATGATGATGTCGGACATGATTGAACTCCAAAGGGAACGATTCGTTTGCATCGAGCCGAGCCGCAGGGCGGTGCCGGCCCGGATGAAAACGACTTCGGGCAAATTATGCGGCGTATGCTGCGCTGCCGCAAACCCGGCGTGTGCCGCGCCGCGAGCATCCGGGCAAAATGGTGCGGCAGACAGGAGTCGAGTGGGGAACAGCTACATGATCGAGGCGATTTCGTTGCGCTTGCGCCGCCACGCCAGATGGCTGGCGCCGGCTTTGCTGGTTGCGGCACTGTCCGCCTGCGGAGGCGGCGGCAGTGGCGCGGTGCGCACGGCGGCCGTCATACCACCGCCTCCGCCCACCACGCCGACCACGCCGCAGCCGCCGACCGACGCGCAGTTGTCGCTCACCAATACGTACGCCGCGCATGCGGCCGGCTACACCGGCGCGGGCGTCACCATCGGCATCGTCGACAGCGGCATCATGCGCAGCAACCCGACGGTCAGCGGGCGCGTGGTGAAGGAATTCATCGATGTCGATTCCGGCACCAACAACACCAGCATCGATGACGTGGTGGGGCATGGCACGTGGGTTTCCGAGATCGCAGCGGGCGCGGCTTTCGATCGATTTCCCGGTGGCATCGCGCCGGGTGCGGACCTGGTGTCGGTGCGCATCATTTCCGATGACGCGCCGTCCGACAGTGGCCAGCCCCCCGCCCGGATCACGGCCACCGACGCGCAGTTTTTCCAGCAGATCAACCAGCAGTTGATCAGCGCAGGGGTCGCGGTGCAGAACAATTCCTGGGGCGGCCTCACATGGGATACCAACGATCCCAGCGTGAACCAGGCGTTCGATGCGGCCTACAGCGCGTTCGTCAATCAGCAGGGCGGCCTCGTGGTGTTCGCGGCCGGCAACGGGTCGGGCGCGCAGCCGAGCACTTTCGCCCAGTTGCCAAATTTCGCACCGGATCTCGCCAAGGGCTGGCTGACCGTGGTGGCGCTCGACAGCAACGATCCGACGCACCTCGCGAGCTACTCCAATATCTGTGGCGCCGCGATGGATTTCTGTCTTTCGGCGCCGGGCGACGTAATCGTGCTGGACAAGGATGCCACGGCCAGCACCGTCGACCCGGATTACTACATCGTGGGGGGCACGTCGCTGGCGGCGCCAATGGTCGCGGGCGCCGCGGCATTGGTCTGGCAGGCGTTTCCGTATTTCGACAACGACCTGGTGCGGCAGACGCTCTTGGGTACCGCCGATCCGCTCGGGGGTTCGCAACCCAATCCGACCTTCGGTTATGGCGCGCTCGATGTCGGCAGGGCGGTGCAGGGTCCCGCGCAATTCAACTGGGGCGACGTCTCGGTGTCGTTCGACAACCTGACTTCGACCTGGAGCAACGACATCTCGGGCGCGGGTGGCCTGATCAAGAATGGCACCGGCACGCTGATCCTCACCGGCAACGACAGCTACACGGGCGGCGCGCAGGTCTTGGGTGGAACTCTGCAATCGACCATCGCGTTGCCCGGCGATGTCACCATCGGCAGCGCCGGCACCCTGGACAACGTGCCCGGCGTGAACGGATCGCTTGCCAATGCCGGCGCGGTCATCGTTCGTAGTGGAACGACAGAAGTGGCGGGCAATTACACCCAAGCCAGCACCGGCATCTTGTCGGTCAATCTCGGGACATTGCTCAGCGTCGCGGGGACGGCGCAGATCGACGGCACGTTGAACGTCCTTGGCGCGGTTTCCGGCTACACCACCAACAGTCACGAGACCGTGTTGACTGCCTTTGGCGGCCTCAGCGGTACCTTCGCGCAATTGACCACTTCGCCGGGCGTGTTCCTCGACACCTCGATCCAGTACACCTCCGACAGCGCGTGGCTGGATACGACCAGTCTCAACATCACGCAGGCGGCGCAGGCGATGGCCATCGCCGACCCGGTATCGGTGCTCGCGGCCGCGCGCGTGCAGAACGGGTTTGCCGCGATCGATTCGAAAATCGCCGCGGGCGAGCCGGTATCGAACGATGTCCTGCAAGGCGCCGGTGCGATCCAGCACTCGGCGACGCCCGCATCCGCTCATGCGACATTGCAAAGCCTTTCCGGACAACTGCACGCCGCGAGCGCCGCGATGCTGTTCGACGGCATTGCCGCGACCAGCGACGCGCTTTCCGGCCACTTCGACGACCTCCTGGATGGGCGCGCCAGGATCGGCGCCTGGTACGGCGATCTCGGCTGGCAGGGCGACCTGCAGCGCGGCGGCTATGCGGGCGCCAGCTTCCGCAGCAACGGCAGCCTGGTTGGTGCGGATTTCCGCGTCGGCCCGCATACGGTGCTGGGTTACGCCGTCGGCGCCAGCCGCGGCTACGGGCAACTCGATGCGTCGTGGGACCACAATCGCACATGGATCGATCACGCGACGCTGTACGGCGGCGTGTCGAACGATGGGTGGTACGCGAAAGCGCAGCTCGGCGGCGGCTGGTTCCATGAAGACATGCAGCGCCTGTTGCTGCTGGGCGGACTCGTGGCGCCGGTCGGCAACGACACGTCCGGCCGTTACTTCGTGGGATCGCTGGAAGGCGGCCATCAATTCCGCATGGGCGGCGCGCGCATGACACCGTTCGTGGACGTGCGCTACCAACGCCTCGAGCAAGGTGCGTTCGCGGAGCAGGGCGGTTATGGCTTCGGCTTGACCGCGAATGCGCGCACCGTGGGGCGGCTGCAGGCTGGCCTCGGCGTACGCGCGCAGCGCGGCTGGCGGCTCGGCAATGGCATGCTGGTGGAATTCGATGGCAGCGCGGCATGGCGTCGCGCGGTTCGCCAGTATGGCGATGCGTTCGAGGCCAGTTTCACCGGTTTCGAGGACTGGATGCCGGTGCAAGGAATCGGTTTGTCGCGCAATGAATCGGTGCTGCGCGCCGGGTTTTCATGGTGGCCCACGCGCACGTTCGGCTTGCGGCTCGGTTACACGCGCGAGCAGGGCGAACGCCAGCAGGCGAACAGCATGATGCTGCAGGGCGCGTTCGCGTTTTGACGCGTCGCCGGGGATGCGGAATCGGCGGGCTGGTCATGCAATGAACCCTTGAATGGTCGTGTGCGCGGCCGCACCTGCTGGTAACGTCCGCTGCGTTCCCGCGATGCCCGTTTGCTGGACCCAAAAATGCGATCGGCGCCGTTGGGCGCCGAGACCGTTACGTTGCGCGTTTCGCAAGAGAAATGCAAGACGTGCCAAACGAAATTCATGCGCTAAGATCGACCCATGCAATCCGTAGTCGTTCCCCGTCAATCCACTCTGCGCAGGCGCTCGTTCGCCGCGTCATTCTTGCCCGGCCGTTTCGATTGGCTGATGGGCCTGTACGCGGAAAACCACAAGCGGCTGGCGCGGCTGTTCGCGCCGGAACGGTTGACCGTGGGCGACTACGTTTCATCGGTGGGCGACGGCCTCGACGTGCACCTGTCGGTGCAGGAGCGCCATCCATACACGCTGGAACTCGGCCTGAGCTACGCGTTGCTGGACGAGAGCACCGGCAATCCGGCGCCTTCGGCACAACTTCGCACCTATCTCGATGCACACATGACCGAGGCGCTGCATTGCGAACCCGGCCGCGAGTTGTGGCAAGTGCTGGGTCCGCTGACACCCGCGCGCAACGTCGTGCAGCATCGCCTGCGCATGAACGGCTTCCTCAATCGCTGGCTGGAATACCTGGCCGAGCAGGGGCATTCGCTGGCGACGCTGGAACGCCTGCCGGACGAGGCGCGGGCCGCTGCCTGATCGCGCACCGGCGCGGACGCTTGCCGCAATGCGACCCAAAATGCGCTGATGTCCGTTTTTGCAGTGCGTGCGTGTTGCGTTTCGACTCCGGTCGCTGCGCGAGCTGCGCTCAACGCGAACGGGGCGGATCACTACCGAAAAATCAGGCCCGCTTTCGCGGGTCCGATTTCGTGATTACGAACCTTTTGAATCAGCCGTCCTTGGAATCCAGCCCGCGGCGTTCCAGCAGCGGCTCGATATGCGGCGCATGGCCGGCGAAGTCGCTGAAGAGTTCCATCGCATCCTTGCTGCCGCCCTGTGACAGCAGCCTTGCGCGGAAGCGGTCGCCGTTCTCGCGCGTCAGACCGCCGTGCTGCTTGAACCATTCGACGGTGTTCGCATCCAGCACTTCCGACCAGATGTAGGCGTAGTAGCCCGCCGAGTAGCCGCCCATGATGTGGCTGAAATACGGCGTGCGGTAGCGCGGCGGTACCGGTGCGAAGTCCGTGCCGTTGGCCTTCAGTGCCGCGGCTTCGAATGCCATCACGCCGTCGGCTGCGGGCACCTGGTCGGCGCCGATCTGGTGCCAGCTCTGGTCGAGCATCGCGGCGCCAAGGTATTCGGTGGTGGCGAAACCCTGATTGAACTTCGAGGTTGCCAGCACCTTGTCCAGCAGCGCCGATGGCATCGGCGCGCCGGTCTCGTGGTGCTTCGCATAATGCGCCAGCACGCTCGGCCAGTCCGCCCACATCTCGTTCACCTGCGAAGGGAACTCCACGAAGTCGCGCGGCACGCTGGTGCCCGAGAAGTACGGGTACTCCACGTTCGAGAACATGCCGTGCAGCGCGTGGCCGAACTCGTGGAACATCGTGGTCACTTCATCCCAGGTCATCAGCGTCGGGCCGCTCGCCGGCTTGGTGATGTTGAGATGGTTGGCCACCACCGGCAGGTCGCCGGTGAGTTCCGATTGGCTCACATA
>JAICIW010000070.1 GCA_025928735.1 Rhodanobacteraceae bacterium
ACGCAAGCCGTGGATCAGCCCTATTCGATGACGGCGTATTGATCGCCGTCGCGCCGGCGCGTCACGCGGGCTGCACCCACGACGTCCGGACCGGCAGGGGACCGGTTCCCGGAAGCTGCGCGAGGCTCGCGCGCAACGCTTCCATCACTTCGCCATTCGGCATCGCCTGCAATGGCAAAACGCCGGCCCACGCGTTGCGGCCGTGGCGCTTGGCCGCGTACAGGCATTCGTCGGCCAGGTTCACGACTTGTTCCCAGCTCAGCCGGTCCAGGTCGTCGTCGCACATCGGGTAGGTCGCGAATCCGACCGAGCAGGTGCGGCGGATCGTGCGGCCTTCGCCGACGTCGAATTCGTGCGCCGCGACGACGGCGCGGACGCGCTCGGCGAACTGCGGGCCGACATCCGGCAAGGCGAAGCGCGCCACGATCAGGAATTCCTCGCCGCCCCAGCGGATCGGGATGTCGGTTTCGCGCGTGACCGACAGCAGGACCCCGCGGAACTGCTGCAGCACGAGGTCGCCGGCGGCATGGCCATAGGTATCGTTGATCTGCTTGAAATGGTCGATGTCGATCATCAGGAACAGGATGTCCGAATTCCGCGGCAGTTCGCCGCGCCCGCGGCTGCGGTCCTGGCACTGGCGGCGCGACATCGCCACGTCCTGTGCGATGTGGTCATAGAGGTAGCGGCGGTTCTTGAGGCCGGTCAGCGGATCGGTGACGCTCTGTTCGGCCAGCGCATGGTTGCTGTGCTGGAGCGCCTCGATGGCCTCGGCCAGTTCCGCGGTGCGCTGCTCGACCAGCGCCGCCAGTTCATTATTGCGCCGGCGCAGTGCAGCCGAACGCCAGCGCAGGATCAGCGCGATGACCAGCAAGCCGGAGGCGATCCAGATCGTCCAGGCCCAGGGGGTGCGATACCATGGCGGCAACACGCGGAAATCGAACGTCGCTTCCTTGCCGTCCTCGCCGTATACGTTGCGCGCGCGCACCCGGAAGCGGTATTCGCCCTCGTGGATGTTGGTGTAGTCGCGGTAGGCGTCGTCGCTCCATGGCGACCAGTTGCGATCGATGCCCTGCAGCAGCACCTGAAAGCGGTTGGCGCTGGAGAAGTCGTAGCTCGGGGCCGCGAATGCGAAGCGCAACGCATTCTGTGCATACGGGATTTCCGGCACCTTGCCGGGCTCGTCCGTGAACCGGATGCGGCCGTCGTGCGCGGATACTTCCCGTATCAGCGCGCTGAACGGAACGTCGCCGCGACCGGCCTGCGTGGTGACGTAGCGGAACAGGCCCTTGTCGCCGCCCAGCCACATCACGCCGTCGGGATCGCCGTGGAAGAAATAGATGCCGGTGCCGGTGATAGGTTGCAGCGGCGTGACCGTCCATTTCCATCGACCGTGCACGCGCTGCGCGCGACCAGTTTCCTTGATGCCCCTGCGATCGTCGATCGTGTACATCCACAAGGTGCCGCGGCGATCCTGGTACAACGTGGTGATCTGCCTCGGGCCACCGGGAAATAGATGCTCGAGTGCGGCGTCCGGCACGAAGCGCCGGGTCGGCGCATCGAAGCGGTAGATGCCCAGGCTGGTGGCAAAGCGCAGCTCGCCGTCGACCGTGGCGATCGTCTGCGGTCCCGCCGGCAAGCCGGCGCCCGCGTCGAAATGTTCGACCTTCACCGATCGAGGATCACCGGGACCCTGCCAGTCGTCCGGCAACGTCAGGCGGTCGAGCCCCTCGGGATAGAGCGATATCCAAAGGCGGCCTTCGGCATCCTGGCCGAAGCTGCCCGTTTGTCCCGGCGCGCCGGCGATCAGTCCCTCGTCGATCCATTGGCTGCCATTCCAGCGCAATGCGCCGACGCCGTCCTGGTAACCCACGAACACGCGCGACGGCTGCAGCCGCGAGCGCAACAAGGGTTGCGCCGCCACCGCATGTTGCGCATGGCGGGCATCCAGAAGCGCCCGCGCGGAGCCATCCGCGCCGACCGAAAATACGCCGTCATTGTTGGCCGCCAGCAACTGGTCGCCGAATGACAGCAAGGAAAAATTCCAGCCCGCCACACCGGCCTGCCGTTCGAAACGGGCGGCACCGTGGGCGTCGGTGATCAGGCGGAACAACCCTTCCGAGGTGCCCGCAAACAGCGTACCGTCATGACGAATCACCGAAAGCACGGCGCCCTGCAAACCGCTGCGCTCGCCGAAATGCGTCAGCGGCGCGTCGACATCGACCCGCGCGATGCCATTGTCGGTGGCCAGCCACAGGCCGAACTGACGATCCTGCATCAGCCCCAGCACCACATTGGTGTCGAGTCCGGTCGCGCGTGCCAGATGCAGCAACAGGCGGCCATGCACGTCCAGCAAAAACAGGCCGTCGCGCAAGGTCGCCACCGCGAGCCGCCCATCGGCCAGCCAGACGGCGCCATAAACCGCGGCGTCCTTGAGCGCGGCATCGGTTGCCATTGGCCACGGTTTCCAGCCGGAGCCATCGAACAGGAACCACCCGTCGGAGCGCGTGCCGGCGAGGAGTTGCCCCGACCTTGCACCTTCGCCCCGCCGGGGCAGCAACGCGTAAATCCTCTTGTCCGCGAACAGCTCGCCGCCCGGCATGGGTTGGAGCTTGTCGTCGACGACCCGCATCAGTCCGCGGTCGATTTCGCGGACATACACCATGCCGTCAACCGAAAACCCGAGGTGGAAAGAAGTTTGCGGCTTGATGACGGTGATGTGGTTGTCGCGCAGGTGGAAAATCCGGGATGAGGTTTCGAAGAACACCCCCTCGCCGGTGACGTGGATATCCCACACGTCGGAAAAGCCGCGTTCGTTGGACGGCGCCAGATCCAGCAAAGACGCATAGGCAAGCCGGCCGGACGCATCGGGTTTCAGGTAACCGAAATCGCCGACCGTCCCCACGTAGATGCGTCCGTCCGGGCCGGTGGCGAGGGAACGCACGGGCAACCGCGAAGGAACGGGAATGCGCCGCCAGCGCGTGCCATCGAAGGCCAGCACGCCGTCCTCGACATTGCCCACGTAGATGACGCCGTCGAGTCCTTGCGTGACCGCCCAGTTCTGCGGCGCGCCGCCGTATTCGGCCGGCGCGAAATTGTGGATGAATGGCAGCCCGGCCTCGGTCGCGGCGGCAGGTGCGGGAAGTGCGGGCGTCGCTGCCGTCGCACCGCCTGCCAGCAGCAAGGCGAGGGCGGCCATGAACGCCGCGAGCCATCGTCCGATTGAACGATGGCCCGGGTGGTGACCGTCGCGCCGTGCGCGTGTTTCCTGCTTCCTCACTTCGGTCTCGCTTTCCGTTCGGGACGTCGCGACGCGGCCTTGGCGGATTCCCGGCGCGCGCATTGTTTCCGTTGACAAAAATCGGCCGGGCACACGCCAGCTTGAGTCGCGCGCACGCAGCGACACCACGTTTCACAGTTGTGACACAAGGTGGCCGCGCCAGCGGAAGGAATTCGGTTCAGCATGTTCAGCGACGGCTGCGCGAGCGGCTTGCCGCGCGCGCTTGAGGGCTGCGCGCGGGCGCGTTAACGTTGTGCAACTTCCATGCCCGTCTGGGGAGCAACGATGAACCTTCGTCTTGTCGCTTGCGCGTTCGCGCTGGCTGTCGCATCGGGAGCCGCCATGGCCGCGCAACACCCTTTCAACGCGCACGATCTCGCGATGATGGATCGCGTCTCCGATCCGCACCTTGCGCCGAACGGCAACGAGGTCGCGTTCACGGTGCGCAGCACCAACTGGGATGCCAACAAGGGCGTCAACAGTGTCTGGCTGCTTGACCTGGGTCGAAAGGGCGCGCAGCCGCGCCGCGTCACCGACCCGAAGCTCGGCGCCAACAGCCCGGTCTTTTCGCCGGACGGCAAGACGCTGTACTTCCTCGCGACCGAGAATGATTCGACCCAGTTGTGGTCGGCGCCCGTCACGGGCGGCGCACCCGTTCAGGTGACGCACCTGCCGCTCGACGTTGACAACTTCAAGCTGTCGCCCGATGGCAAGTCGCTGCTGTTCTCCGCGCAGATGTTCGAGGATTGCGCCACGCTCGATTGCACGCGCGAGAAGCTGGACGCGCAGAAGAAGGTCAAGGCGACCGGACGCCTTTACCACCGCCTCTTCGTGCGGCACTGGGATACGTGGTCCGACCATCGACGCGGGCAGTTGTTCGTGGTGCCGCTGGATGGTTCATCCAAGCCGGTGCTGCTGACGAAGGGCATCGACGGCGACGTGCCGTCCAAACCGGATGGCAGCAACGCCGAATACGCGTTTTCACCGGATGGGAAGACCGTGTATTTCGACGTGCGCATCGCCGGCAAGACCGAGCCGTGGTCGACCAACTTCGACGTTTACTCTGTACCGGCCGACGGCTCCGCGGCGCCCAAAAACCTGACTGCCGCGAACAAGGCGTGGGATGCATTCCCACTGCCCTCACACGACGGCAAGACGCTGTACTACCTTGCGATGAAGGTGCCGGGTTTCGAGGCCGACCGCTTCGGTGTGATGGCGCTGGATCTCGCGACCGGCGCGACGCGCGAAATCGATCCGGACTGGGATCGTTCGGCCGGGCCGCTGACGCTGTCCGCCGACGGCAAGACGCTCTACACCACGGTTGCGGACGACGGAAACGTCGCGTTGTACGCGGTCGATACCGCTACCGGCAAGCCGACGAAACTGTTGAGCGATGGCAGCGTGCTGGGCTTCGACATCGCTGGCGGCAAGCTCGTCGCTGCGCGGCAGGACTTCACGCACCCGACCGATTTGTACACGCTGGACGCGCAAGGCAAGCACCTCGCCCAGGTCACGCACTTCAACGCCGCGCAGCTCGCCGACATCGAATTTTCCAAGGCGACATGGTTCACCTTCAAGGGTTGGAACGGCGACACCGTGCACGGTTACGTGATGCCGCCGGTGGGCGCCAAGCCCGGCCAGAAATATCCGGTCGCATTCCTGGTGCACGGCGGTCCGCAAGGCGCCTGGCCGGATGAATTCCACTACCGCTGGAATCCGCAAACCTATGCGGGTGCCGGCTTCGGCGTGGTCGCGATCAACTTCCATGGCTCGGTCGGATACGGCCAGGCCTTCACCGACGCGATCTCGCAACACTGGGGCGATCGCCCGCTGGAGGACTTGCAGAAGGGCTGGGCGGCTGCGTTGAAGCAGTTTCCGTATCTCGACGGCAACGATGCCTGTGCGCTCGGCGCGAGCTACGGCGGCTACATGATCTACTGGATGGCCGGTGTGTGGAACCAGCCGTGGAAGTGCATGGTCGACCACGACGGCGTGTTCGACGCGCGCATGATGTATTACGCCACCGAGGAGCTGTGGTTCGAGGAACACGAGAACGGCGGCACGCAATTCGAGCACCCGGAGAACTACGAAAAGTTCAATCCGCTGAACCACGTCAAGGACTGGCGCGTGCCGATGCTGGTGGTGCACTCGAACCACGATTACCGTATCCCGGTGACGCAGGGGCTCGGCGCGTTCACGGCGCTGCAGCGGCAAGGCATTCCCAGCGAGTTCCTGAACTTCCCCGACGAAAACCACCTCGTGCTGAAACCGCAGAACAGCGTGATGTGGCACGAGACGGTGATTGATTGGCTGAAGCGCTGGACGGGTCCGGATGCGCCGGCCGCGGAGTCCGGTTCACATGCCAAGGCGCGCGGGGCCCAATGACGTTCGCGCGATCCGGGGTCGTGCAAAATTGGCGCACCCCTGCCGCGGAGGGAGTGCGCCGCCAGCGAGGGGTCTTCGTAGCTTGGGCTGATCCGGGACTTGATCCGGGGGAGGCCCAACGCAGTCCAACACACGCGACCAAGTTGGGCTTCTCCCGACAAAGCCGGGTTCAGCCCAACCTATGAATGCAGAGGCCACGGACGGCCGTCAGCCCACTTTCGCCGAAACGAAAGCAACTCGCTCACTGCGCGAGCAAAAAAACGTTTGAGGGGAGATCGTAGGTTGGGCTGAGCGCAGCGAGGCCCAACAAGGGCGGGGATATTGGAGTTCCCCGGCCAGGCCGCGTAAACCGCTTGAAGTTCAGTGCGCGCTCGTCAACGGAATCAGCCGCCACGCCCACGAATGATGCTTCGGCCAGTGGTTCGGATTGTGCAGGTAGGGGTGGTCCGGATAGTTGAGCTTCAGCACGTCGGTGGTCTGGTCGGCCAGTTTCTGCTGACCCAGCAGGTGGTAGCTCTTGGCCATCACGGCCAGCGCGTCGGCTGCCTGCGGCGACTGCTGGTAATGCGACACGATGTATTTTGCGCGGTCGGCCGAAGCAATGTAGGCCTTGCGCTGCAGATAGAACTCGGCCACGTTCAATTCCGCCTGCGCCAACTGGTTGCGCAGATAGATCATGCGCTGGCGCGCGTCGACCGCATAACGCGTGTTGGGAAAGCGTGCGACCAGCGTATTGAAATCATCGAATGACTGCAGCGCATAGCCCTGGTCGAAGCGGGACGGGCTGATGCCGGCCATCCGCTGCAACGCGGTCTGGGTGCGGTCGAAGTTGATCAATCCACGCAGGTAATACGCGTAGGCAATATGCTTGTGGGTCGGGTAGGTCTTGATGAATTCGTTGATGGTGGAAGATGCGTCGTCCGGCTTGTCGTCCTTGTACTGCGCGTAGGCCAGCTCGATCTGCGACTGCTCGTTGTACGCGCCGTACGGGAAGCGCGCGATCAGCTTCTGGTAGACGGTTTCGGCCGAGCCCCAGTTGCCGTCCTGCGACAGGTCGTGCGCGCGCTGGTACAACTGTTCCACCGTCATGGTGTTCAAGGTGTCGCGCTTGCCGTGGTGGAACAGCGAGCAGGCGCCCACCGCGAACAGCAGCGGCAGGAACAGGGCGAATTTCAGCAGCGGTGCGGAGCGTCGGAATGGCATCGGGCAAGTCTTTGCGAACGCAGCAAGGTGGATTCGGCATGATAGCGGAATCCCCATCGGCCGACCGGTGGGGATGCCGGCGTGGCTGAACGGGCGTCCCGCGCGGAGATACCGCCCGATCTGGCCGGGCAACGCTTCGACCAGATCCTGCCCGGGTTGTTCCCCGGGCATTCGCGCTCGCACCTGGCCGGCGAGGTCAAGGCCGGGCGCATCCGGCTGGACGGCCGCGAAGTGCCGCCGCGCACGCGGGTCCGCGGTGGCGAGAGCGTCGATTGGCAGCGTTCCGACGCGCCGGTGCTGGGCGATCGGCCCGAGGCCATTGATCTCGCCATCGTGTTCGAAGATGACAACCTGCTGGTGCTCGACAAGCCTGCCGGCCTGGTGGTGCATCCCGGGGCGGGCAATCCGGCCGGCACGTTGTTGAACGCGTTGCTGCACCACGACCCGAAACTGGCGCAGATTCCGCGCGCGGGCATCGTGCACCGGTTGGACAAGGACACCTCGGGCCTGCTGGTGGTCGCGCGCTCGCTGCCCGCGCAGACCGCGCTGGTCGCGATGCTTGCCGCGCGCCACATCCATCGTCGCTACGTCGCGATCGTCAATGGCGTACCGGTCGCGGGCGGCACGGTCGATGCGCCGCTGGATCGCCACCCGACCGATCGACTGCGGCGCGCCGTGCAGGAGGGCGGACGTCCGGCGGTCACGCACTACCGCGTGCGCGAGAAGTTTCGCGCGCACGCGTCGCTGCAATGCGAACTGGAGTCCGGGCGCACCCACCAGATTCGCGTGCACATGGCACACGCGGGTTGGCCGTTGGTGGGCGATCCCTTGTATGGCCGCGGTTTGAAATTGCCACGCGGTGCGACGCCGCGTCTGACCGAGGCGCTGCGCGGGTTCAAACGTCAGGCCTTGCACGCCGAACACCTGGGGTTTGCGCATCCGGTCACCGGCGAAGCGCTGGCATTCGACGCCGAGCCGCCGCGGGATTTGCTCGACCTGCTGGAAGCGTTGCGCGAAGATGCCGCGGGTGCGGGACGCGGGATTTGAATGGGAAGGCAACGGCACTATTTTTGCTCGTCATCCCGACGCAGGCCGGGATCCATTTGCGCTGAATGAAGAATTGGGCGATGTCGACCAATATTGGCCAAGGCATCACGGATCATCTCGGTGCCTGGATCATCCCCGACTGGCCCGCGCCACCGGGCGTGCGCGCCGTGACCTCGACGCGCGAGGCGCCCGTCAGGGGCTCGCAGTCACCATTCGGCTTCAATGTCGGCACGCGCTGCGGCGATGATCCTGAAGCCGCCGCGCAGAACCGCACTTTCCTTCGCGACACCTTGTCATTGCCCTCCGAACCGCGCTGGTTGCGGCAAGTGCACGGCACGCACGTCGAAGTTCAACCGGCACACGACGAACCGGAAGCCGACGCCGCGGTCGCCCGCACGCCCGGCACGGTGCTGGCGATCCAGACCGCCGATTGCTTGCCGGTGTTGTTCTGCAACGATGACGGCAGCGAAATCGGCGCCGCGCACGCGGGCTGGCGAGGCTTGTCGGCGGGCGTGCTGGAAACCACGCTGGCTGCGATGCACGCGCCGCGCGAAAAAGTCTTGGCGTGGCTCGGCCCCGCGATCGCCGCGCAGTCCTACGAAGTGGGCGACGAAGTGCGCGATGCTTTCCTCGCGCGCGATCCTGCCGCGGGTTCCGCCTTCACTGCGACCCGGCCGAATCACTGGCTATGCGATTTGTACGCACTCGCGCGCCAGCGCCTGCGCGCCGCCGGCGTCACCCGCATCTGCGGCGGCGGCTTCGA
>JAICIW010000296.1 GCA_025928735.1 Rhodanobacteraceae bacterium
GGGTAATCGAAGCGCGGCAGCCAGATGCCGAAGGTCGAACCTTTGCCCAGTCCTTCTGACTCACTTCGATGCGGCCGGCCTGGCGCTCCACCAGTTGCCGGACCAGCGCAAGGCCGATGCCGAGACCGCCCTTGCCGCTCACGTGCCGGCGTGCAGGTCCGGACCCGGTCGGCCGACCTCAACGCTTCAATCCGGCGGGCACGGAGCGCAAGACGACAGGGCGGATGAGTGTGTGGTTGACGTGACGACCCTGCCACGTCATTCGCGAGGCGGCATGTTCGCGATCGCGGACTCCATCATGTTGTCGCCTTGCCCGATGCTTTCGGTCCGGCTCCCGGGCGAGTTGAGGTTTCCGGGTGCAACACCTTTGTCATAGGGCCATTCGTTGCGCGGCTGCACGCGAATTTCATTGTGGATGTCCTTGACGCCGCCGCAGTCGTCGGCGATATCCTCGATGCGATGCTTGATGCTGCGCCGTTCGACATTGCCGCGCAAGGTGACCTCGCCGTCCTTCACTTCCACCGTCACATCGCTCGCATCCACATCTTCGGCATCCCACAGGCGCTCGCTAGGGCGCGAAACTTTTTCCGACGACACCGAATGGTTCAGCGTCTGGCGCGGAAGAACTCGCGCAGCAAGTTGGCCGACGCGTCGGCCAGCAATCCGCCCTGCACCTCGACATGATGGTTGTGCAACGCAGATGTCAGCGTGTCGAACACGCTGCCGGCGGCGCCGGTTTTCGGATCGGTGGCGCCGTACACCACGCGCGCCACGCGCGCATGCACCAGCGCCATCGCGCACATCGCGCAGGGTTCCAGCGTCACATACAGCGTCGAGCCGGGAACGCGATGGTTGTCGAGGCGTTGGCCCGCATCGCGCAGCGCGCCGATCTCGGCGTGCGCGGTGGGATCACTGAGCGTGATGTTGCGGTTCCAACCTTCGCCGACGATGGTGTCGTTCAGGACCAGCACGGCGCCGACCGGTACCTCGCCATCCACGTCGCGCGCGTGCAGGGCCAGCTCCAGCGCGCGCTGCATGAAGGCGGCATCCTGTTCCGAAAATGCTTGTTGCGGGGTGTGGTGCGACATCGTAGCCTGAAGGTTCGAATGGGGTGCCGTGGCGCGACGTGGTTCAAGCCACGCGCCATCGGCACGCATTGCACAGGAGGTGCATATGAACAGCAAGATCGCGGTCGGTCAAACCTTTCCGGATTTCGAACTGCCGGACCACACCAAGACCAGGCGCCGCCTTTCCGCGTTGCAAGGCAAGCAGGACCCGATGCTGGTCGTGCTGATCCGCGGCTTCTTCTGCCCGAAGGACCGCGAGCAGTTGAAGGAACTGACGCGCTTCCATCCGCAGCTCGTGGTCGGCAGTTGCCATCTCGTGGTGATCACCACCGACGACTGGCACACCACCAACAACTTGCGCCAGCAACTCGGCGCGAGCTATCCGTTCCTCTACGACGAGGAAAAACGCGTGCGCGACGAGCTGGACATCCTGGAATACACCGACAAGCAGCACGAGCCGATGATTCCGCACACGTTCCTGCTCGGCCCGGAATTGAAAATCCACAAGTTCTGGAACGGCTATTACTACTGGGGCCGTCCGTCGGTGGCGGAACTGCACGAGGCACTGCGCGAACTGACCCGCAAGATCCGCGTGGACTGGGATCTTTATTCCGGCGATCTGAAACGCAAGTGGGACGCGGGCGACAAGTCGTCGTTCTATCCCTACGGCGTGAAGTCGATGGAGCAGACGCTGACCGAAATGGCCGGCGCGGTGGATCAGTACACCAAGGCAGCGTGACCCACGAGACGTATCACCCACTGTTCGTGGGATGCTTCCGCTCCGCTCGTCATTCCGGGATTCCGTGAAAGGCGCTGGATTACGCGCCGCTCTCGCCTGCTCGCGCATCCCCGCTCTCGCGGGAAGGCCGAAGGTTGGTTGGATTGAAATCTTCCGTGCGCCGACGCCATGCCGGCAGCATCTGCAGCCACGGTCCTGCGTGCAAGGCACTCATCAGCAGATACATCATCGTCATGCTGCCCAATGCGGCGGTGCCATGCATCGGCGAGCACAACATGTCCATTCCCGTGGCCGGTGCCGTCGCTGTCACGAGTGCCATCACCACGAAGGCCGGCGTGGCTGCAAGGTGCAGCCATGCCGAAGCGGAGGCGCGGCGCGCCCGCATCAGGATCGCCCGTACTCGTCGCGCCGACGCCACCAGATGCCGCCGGTTTCGTTGCGGCCGCGCGGCGCGCGGTCGAGCCATTGATACGCGCCCCACAAGCCATCCAAACCGCGCGCATAGGTTGAATAGGTGTGGTACACCGCACCATCTTCTTGCACGAACGCGCTCATGCCCGGCAACTCGCGCAGATACGTTCGCCCGTCGACGCCGCTCGAGGCGGCGAATTGGTTGGGGGCGTCCGGTGTCGAACGTGACATCGGCGGGTTGCTGCGGAAGTTGTATTCGTAACCTTCCCGCTGTTGCTGCTCGCTAAGCCCGACGCCATAGCCGGCGTTGAAATCGCTGCCGAACGACGACGCCCACGGGAACGTCCAGCCCATCCGCTTCTCGTACGCCTGCAGCTTCGCCAGTGGCGCGCGCGAAATCGCCCACAGCATCACGTCATGGTTGGCCAGGTGTTCCGCGAAGCCGTCGAAGCCGTCGGCGATCATCGAACATGACGGGCAACCGGCTTTGTAATCCGGCCCGAACATGAAGTGATAGACAAGCAACTGCGAGCGTCCCCGAAAAAGGTCCGCCAGCGATGCCTTGCCGTCTTCGGTGTCGAATCGATAGTCCTTGTCGACCCGCACCCACGGCAGCGCCTGCCGTTGCTTCGCCAATTCGTCGCTGCGGCGCGTCAGGTCCTTTTCCGCTTCCAGCAGATCCAGCCGCGCCTTCAGCCATTCCTCACGCGTTCCGGTCTTGTGTTGAGCTGTCTTTTGAGTCATCACACTCTCCCTTTTCGTCAGGCCGCGAGCTGCGCGTTGCGTTCGTAGCCGGTCATCTGGTCGCGCAGTGCGGCCTGGAATGCCGGTCGCGCTTCGCAGCGTTTGAGATACGCATCGAGGGTCGGGAACCCGGCCACGAGGTTGGTATGCCGGATGAACCTCAGTACCGTCGCCATCAGGATGTCGGCCGCCGTGAAGGAGCCCAGCAGGTAATCGCGATCATCCAGCCATTCGGCGAGCGCGTCCAGGCGGGCCTTGACCTCCTCGACCGCGCCAGGGCGCCGCAGCTGCACCCACGCTTCGTCGCGGTGCAGCCGATCCATCACGAAAAGATTCCAGAGCGGCGGCTCGACTGAATTGAGCGCAGCGAACATCCACGTGAGCGTTTCGGTACGCAGATCCGACGGCATCAGCGCTTCGCTCCGTTCGGCAATGGCATGGACGATGGCGCCCGATTCGATCAAGGTTTCGCCATCGCATTCGA
>JAICIW010000239.1 GCA_025928735.1 Rhodanobacteraceae bacterium
CCAGGCGTTCGACGAAGATTTGACGAGGACATAAACGCCCGCAGCGCACAACCCGTCACGAGAATTTCGTGTAGACCAGTGCATTGCGGGTGCGGAGAGGTTCCCTTCGCCGGGGCCTCCCACCACGGCAACAAGGACGTGCCGTGCCGGCTCGGGTCACTTCCCCAGTGCCTGACCGGTGCCCGATGCGGACGAAGGTTCGCATCGGATTCCTCCGGGCAAGCCATGGATGCTTGCCCGGAGACTTTTATTCCGGTTTTTCATGAGACGTGAAAAGTCCGGGTGCAGTGCAAAGGAGACCACCATGAATCCCACGACCCAAAATGAGAAAAACCCGGCGCCCGAGACCCATGCGCGCACCGATCATGCCCCCGAACGCACCAAACAAGGTGTCAGCGACGCAGTCGGCAGCGCCAAGGACAAGGTCGACAAGGCTGCCGATCGTATCGAGGAAGGATTGCACCACGCCGCGGACGTTGGGGGGCAGGGGGCGCATCGCGTGGCCGACAAGGCCGGCGAATGGCACGACCGCAGTGCAGAACTTGGGTCGGAGGCCCGCAACCGTGCGGGTCAGGCGACCGAAAACCTGCGGGAATGGGTGCGCGAAAAACCGGTGCAGTCGATCGCCATCGCGCTTGCTCTCGGCTGGCTGGTTGGCCGTCTGCTGAGACCGCATGGCTGACCGCGCACCGGCGCCGATTGGAGGCCGTGCCACTGCTCCGCAATCGCCCCTCATCGCGCTGCACCGAGCCCCGGATCTCTATCCCGGCAGCCGCAATGGGCGCGTTATCGGACGCGCGGTGCCGACACGCTGGAACTTCGGCTTTTTGGCCAATCCCAGATCGTGCGTCCGTGGTTGGCCTGTCGTCAGGTCAAGGTCGGGGCGAACGCGCATGCCAACACCAGTGCCATGGCTCGTACGCAATGCCGTGGCGGTTGCCGCGCGGGTAGGAGAGGGCGAACCGGTATTCCGCGGCGTGCTGCCGAAGCCACGCGAACCCGGGTGAGCGCTCGAATTCTTCTTCGAGCGGGGTGAAGCCCGGCGTGGTGAAATCCACGCAGCGGCCGGTGTGGTGTTCGCTGTAGCCGGGTGCGGCGCTGACGCGCAGAATTTCTTCCATAGTCAAACCGCGCGTGAGTTTGCGCTCGACGATGCCGAGCTGGTACTCGATCGAGCGGAACGCTGAGACGATTTGCAGCGTCACGCCGGTGCACGCGGCGGCTTGGCGCATCCGGATGAGTGCTCGTGCAGCGCGTGGTTGCAACCATTGCATGCGGTCGTGGATGTCAGGACCGATCGAGACGAGGTGCAACGGCTCGCGCTGGATGCGCAGGCCGCGCGATCTTCCGTAATCGCGCGGCACACCGAGCGCATGCGCGCGCTCGGTCAGTTCGTTGCGGTCGGCAGCGTCGCGGCAACGTCGCGGTGGTTGCGCGGCGGCGGCTTCAGCCACTGGATGCCGGCGCCGACGCGGGCCGCAGGAAGAATCCGGCCACCTTTCCGTCGGCGTCGCAGGCAACCTGCGCGTTGGCGTCGCCCTTCTCGAAGTGCAAGGGCAGGGTGATGACGGCGTGGCCTTCGTACATCATGTTCTGGGGCGCGCCGCGGCCTTGCAACGTGCCCACCCGACTCGCGACCTGATTCCAGAACTGGCCGAGCTTGTCTGCGTCGAGATTGGCTTTCATGTTGGCGTCGAAGTTCGCCGTTGCCGCCATGAAGTCGCCCTTCTCGAGATGGTCGATCAGCGCGTTCGTGGTGGCCGTGCAGGTTTCGATGCGGACCGCGTTGGCTTGCCCTGCCGTGGCGTTGGCGTAGGCACTGGCTGCCGGATGATCCCGCGCGGTATCGGCGGGATGCTGCTGTCCGGCCGCCAGGGAAATGGCGGGCACGGCCAATGCAACAAGCGTGGCGACGATCAGTTTGCGATGCATGAGCGGCTCCCGTGATTGTCGCGGCCTCATGCCGGCCTTTTGAAGTAGAGCACCGGGGAGGGTACACCGTAGCCTTCGACCACGTGCACCAGTTCCCAGCCGTCGCGGCCCAACTGGTTCAGGAGATCGGCGACTTCTTCCGGGTCGGGGTGCAGCTTGAAGAACCTCGCGGATTTGAAGCGGACGACCTTGTAAGTCCAGCGCGTGTCGGCATTCATGGTGCTTCTCATCTCGATGAGGAAGGGTGGTGTTTGCCGCCGGTTTTCAGCCGGCCAGCCTTGCGCAAGGCGTCACGCAGCACGTATTCGATCTGCGCATTGAGCGAACGCAACTCGTCGTTCGACCAGCGTTGCATCGCATCCAGTACCTCGGCGCTGATCCGCAGCGGATACGCCTTCTTGTCGGATTTCTCCGCGCTCACTGCATCAACCCTGGTACAGCGTGCCTGTGTTCAGCACGGGCTGCGTGCCGCGCTCGCCGCACAGCACCACCAGCAGGTTGGATACCATCGCGGCTTTGCGTTCCTCGTCGAGCTGCACGATGTTGTGCTCGTTCAAATGCGCCAGCGCCATTTCGACCATGCTGACCGCGCCCTCGACGATCTTGGTGCGCGCGGCGATGATCGCGCCGGCCTGCTGGCGTTGCAGCATGGCCTGCGCGATTTCCTGCGCGTAGGCAAGATGGCTGATGCGCGCTTCGAGCACCTGCACGCCGGCGCGGCCGAGGCGTTCCTGGATCTGGTCGCGAAGGTGCGCGGTGATTTCGTCGCCGTGGCTGCGCAAGCTGGGCTTGCCATCGTCGTGCGCATCGTAGGGATAGCTTTGCGCCATCTGGCGTAGCGCCGATTCGCTCTGGATGTGCACGTAGTTTTCGTAATCGTCGACCTGGAACACGGCTTCGGCGGTATCGACCACCTGCCACACGATCACCGCGGCGATTTCGATGGGATTGCCGTCGGCATCGTTCACCTTGAGCTTGGAGGATTCGAAATTGCGCACCCGCAACGACACCGCGCGTTTGGTGAGGAACGGGTTGGTCCAGCGCAGCCCGGTTTCGCGGGCCGTGCCGGCGTAACGGCCGAACAGCAGCAGCACCACGCCCAGGTTCGGCTGCACCTGGAAGAAGCCCTTGCACAGGAAAGCGAAGAACGCAAACAGGATCACCGAGCCCGCGAGGATGCCGATCACCTGATGCAACGCGCCGTGCACGAAGCCCGCGACGCAGAAGAGCAGGGCAATCGTAAACAGCACGGCGAGGGGAATGCCGGACAGCGAGGAAGCACGCGTTTCGTTCATGGGAATCTCCGCCTGAGTGACAATACGATATCACAATGATATCAAAATACCAACAGTGCGATCTGGGCCACACGCGGGGAATTGCGTCGCCGCGTTTCTGCCATGGAATCTCTGATCAAACCCATCACTCGTTATCCCGGCGAAAGCCGGGATCCAGTGACTTTCGCAACCGGCTGAAATGCAAAGGCGCTGGCAGACTCGCCGCGTCCGCGGCTCGCCCTGCGGGCCATCGGCTTCGCCGGTGTCAGCGTCAAGTTGTCGCAGGGCGCGAAGCCGGGCCTGGGCGGCCTGCTGCCGGGCGCCAAGGTGACGCCGGAAATCGCGATGATCCGCGGCATTCCGGTTGGCGAGGATTCGGTCAGCCCCAACCGCCATCTGGACATCGGCAACGTCGTGCAATTGTTGGACTTCGTCGCCCACGTGCGTGAGGTCAGTAGGCTGCCAGTCGGCTTCAAGGCCGTACTGGGCGGCATCGAATGGATTCGCGACTTGTGCATGGAAGTGCACCGGCGCGGGTTGCCCAGCGCGCCCGATTTCATCATCGTGGATGGTTCCGAGGGTGGCACGGGGGCTTCGCCGCAAACGCTGATGGAAGGCATGGGCCTGCCGTTGCGCGAATCGCTGCCGCTGCTGGTCGACACGCTGATCGAACAAGGTTTGCGTGAACGCATCAAGGTGATCTGCGCCGGCAAGTGCATCACGGCCTATGAAGTCGCCTGGGCGCTGGCGATGGGTGCGGACTTCGTGAACTCGGCGCGCGGTTTCATGTTCGCGCTGGGCTGCATCCAGGCCATGCGCTGCAATCGCAATACCTGCCCGACCGGCATCACCACCCACGATCCGCGCCTGCAGCGCGGGCTGGTGGTAACCGACAAGGCCGAGCGCGTCGCGAATTACGCGCGCAACGTGATGCACGAGGTGGGCATCATCGCGCACAGTTGCGGCGCGCCCGATCCGCGCAGCCTGCGTCGCGAACACTGTCGGGTGGTGATGGACGATGGGCTGTCGCGTTCGCTGGAAGACCTGCACCCGTATCCGCGGGTGCAAGCCGGGTAACCGCATCGTTCAGCTCATGTAGGGCGGGTGACAACCCGCCTTCTGCCTGTCGAGCGGCGGG
>JAICIW010000326.1 GCA_025928735.1 Rhodanobacteraceae bacterium
ACCAGGTCGAACTGGGCGAGGATTGCGCGCATGGCACGTTCTTCGCGCCGCGCGCCTACGAAATTCCCTCGCTGGAATTGCTGGAGCGCGAAGTGTTCGGTCCGGTCCTGCACGTGGTGCGCTGGAAGGCCGGCGATCTGGACAAGGTGATCGACCAGGTCAACGCCACTGGCTACGGCCTCACCCTCGGCATCCACAGCCGCATCGACGAAACCGTGGAATACATCACTGCCCGCATGCGCGTCGGCAATTGCTACGTGAACCGCAACCAGATCGGCGCGATCGTCGGCTCGCAACCTTTCGGCGGCGAAGGTCTTTCCGGCACCGGTCCCAAGGCCGGCGGTCCGCATTATCTGTTGCGCTTCGCGACCGAACGTTCGCTGTGCATCAACACCACCGCCGCGGGCGGCAACGCGAGCCTGCTCACGCTGCAGGATTGACGGCCGTACTTTCATGCACGAACTGCCGCGAACCTGCTTCGCGGGAGTGCCCGTGCATTCACGCTGAACCTTCCCTGACGCGTATCGCCGCGTTTGTCGAACGTTCATTTGCGATCGCGATTGCGGACGAAACCGACCCGCGTCTGAACCGGGTGGCGGCACGCGGTTGCGCCGGCTCCGCCGGCATCGTTACGGTGGAACTGCGGTGGTTCGGTCAACGCCGCGCCCTCCTCAATCACCATGGAACATTCCAATGAACGGACGATTTCACCGGTCGAGTGTTGCCCTAGCAGTGAGCTTGGCGATGGCCATGTCGGCACCGGCCGCGCTCGCACAGACGCAGCCTGCAACGCCGCCGCAAACCCCTCCCGCCGCCACGGCAACCCAAGGCGACACGGGGCCCGCCCCCAACGACACCGAGCTGAAGCACTTCGCGCAAGCCATCGTGGAAGTGCAAGGCATCAAGGATTCCGTGCAACCGCAACTCGCGGCCGCCAAGACGCCCGACGACCGCACCAAGCTGCAACAGGCAGCCGAAAAGAAAATGGAAGCCGCGGTCGAGAGCAATCAGCTTTCGCCGCACCGCTACGTGCAGATCGCGACCCTGGTACAAACCGACAGTACCGTCCGTGCCAGAGTCCAAAAACTGCTGCCGCCACAGCCACAACCGAAGTCATGACGCGCGCGGCGCCGCCCGGCCGACAGCGCCGGGCGCGCGCCGTTCCCTGCATGGCGCTTGAAGAACCACTGGACCGGATCGTCGCCACCGGCCGCAGGGCAACGCGTGGCATCGGGACGCATCGCATCAATCCCGAATAGACTCCAGGTCGGATGACGCGAGTCTGGCTCATGGTTGAGCCGGCCACCGACCGGTCATGGCCTCACAGGGGAGCGCGAAATTGGGTAGCACTCAGTCCGGCTGCCGGGATTTGCATCGACCTCGGGATTTGTTGCTACGCGGTGGGCACTACGACGCACTGCGACCGGGGCGCGGTCGCGTTTTCGCAGCGCGCGTACTTTGCCGCGAAGCCCTCTGATGATCTGCAAATGGGTGTCGTGCTTGTCCGGCGCGATGATCGCGATGGCATGTCTTGCGCCCGTGCGCAGCGACGCGTCAGCGCCTGGCCCGCCCATCGTGACAATCGACAGCGGCCCCGTGCAAGGTGTCGAAGAGGACGGCCTGACGGTCTACAAGGGACTGCCGTTCGTGGCGCCGCCCATCGGTGCATTGCGTTGGCGCGCACCACAGACTGTCACGCCATGGCGCACCGTAAAAGTGCTGGACCATTCCGGTCCGGATTGCATGCAAAAGGGCATGTATCCGCCGGACGCACCTGCCGGGCCGACCAGTGAAGATTGTCTTTATCTGAATCTTTGGGTTCCACCGCACGCACCCGGTGCGAAGTTGCCGGTGATGGTCTGGATTTACGGCGGAGGCCTCGACAACGGTTCGGGCTCGATACCGCTGTACCACGGCAATGTCCTGGCGCAGCGCGGCGTCATCGTGGTGACATTCAACTATCGCCTCGGCGTATTCGGATTTCTGGCTCTGCCGGGGCTCGCGCGAGAATCGTCCACGCACACCAGCGGCAACTACGGGCTGCTGGACCAGATCGCCGCACTGAAATGGGTCCAGCGCAACATCGCAGCATTCGGAGGCGACCCTTCGCGGGTCACGGTTTTTGGCCAGTCGTCCGGCTCGATCGCGATCAGCACGCTCAGCGTTTCCCCGCTCGCCAAAGGATTGTTCCGCCTCGCGATCGGCGAAAGCGGCGGCCTGCTCGAGCCCATGCAGTTGGCTAACAACCTGACCGCGAAAGGCGCGCAAGCAGACGGCGTGGCCTTCATGCGACGCGCCGACGCACCGTCTCTCGCGGCCTTGAGAACGATGCCGGCGGACGCGCTGCTGAAGGTGCCCTTCACCCCCGGCATCATTCTGGACGGCGAAGTCGTCGACCGGCCGCCCGCGCAAGCCTATCGCGCGGGCGCGATCAACGCGTCGGCTTTCATGATCGGTTCCAATCGCGATGAAGGCACGATTTTCCTCAAGGGAAAACGCGTCACACCCGCGAGCTACAACGAGGTGCTGGGCCACGATTTCCCCGCATGGCTCATCAAGCTCGCCGCGCCTTCGCCCGGACGCACACCGCAAACGGCGTATGCCGCAGCGGCAAGGTTCGAAGGAGACATCCGGTTTCGCTGGGACATGTGGACGTGGGCGCGCCTGGCATCCAAAGCCGGCAAACCCGTTTACCTGTACCAGTTTGATCATCCGACGCCCTGCTTTCCGAACGAAGGCTGCATCGACGCGACTCCACACGGCGCTGAAATGGCCTACGTCTTTGGCCATGATCCGCGCCACCCGTGGTCAGAGCAGGATCAGGCTTTGTCGAACCTGATGGTGACCTGCTGGACCGACTTCGCCAAAACGGGGTCGCCGGATGGTTGCGGACTGCCACGCTGGCCGGCGTTCGGCGTCCGGCCCGTGAAGATGATCATTGGCGAGCATGCGCAACTCGCGGTAATGCAGCCCGGCGCGACCCTGCGGCGACTGGATCGCCTCTACTGGTTTGCGGGCACCGCCGCAGCGCATCCGGTTTTCAC
>JAICIW010000311.1 GCA_025928735.1 Rhodanobacteraceae bacterium
AGGCTCGAAACCTGCGACGGATTACGCCGCCATCCCGGCCAATCATCCCGGCCGGGTGACGACGCCCGACAAGAGCGCGGTTCAGGACGAAGTGACGATGGCGCAAACCATCGCACTCGATTACGACTCGCCACAACGTTTCGCGCTGACGTTGGGCAACCAAGTGCTGGGCGGCGGCTTTTATGCATCGCGGCTGGTGCGCGATCTGCGCGAAAAGCGCGGACTCGTGTACACGGTCGGCGTCGACAGCTCGCTGGACAAGCACCGCGGCACCTACGCGGTGAACTTCGGCTGCGACCCCGACAAGGTGACCGAAGCCGGCAAGCTGGTGGTGCAGGATCTCAAGCAGATGCAGGACGCGCCGATCAGCGCGACCGAGTTGCAGCAGGCCAAGGGCATTTTGTTGCGGCAGATTCCGCTTGGCGAGTCCAGCTTCGGTGCAATCGCCGGCAATCTGCTGACCTATTCGATGGAAGGCAAGCCGCTCGACGAATCCGCCATCGCTGCGCAGCACTACCTCGCCCTGTCTGCGGACGAAGTGCAACAGGTGTTCGCGAAGTACGTGCGTCCGGACGGATTGGTGACGGCGGTGAAGGGGCCGGCGCCGAAGTGATGGGTTGCGAATGGGGAAAAAGGAGGCCGCGCAAGCGGCCTCTTTTTTCGCGCGCGTGACGCATCTCACGCCTCCCGAGCGCGGCAGCGCCGACGCTGATCGGCTGCATTATGATCGGCCCCAAGTTCGGTCCGGAGCGGCAGGATGATCTGGGGTTCGGCGCTCGTTTCACTGGCGGCATTTCTGCTGGCATTCGCGAGCCATTCGCCGGGCTGGATGGGGCTCGGCATTTTCATCGGCTTCGTCAGCGCCATCGCCGCGGCGTTGCTCTTCATCGAGCGGCACGTCCGTGCGAGTTCCCGTCCGGAACACATGACCGAGCGCGAAATCCAGGCGCTGCGCGGCACCGTCCGCAAGAAGGACGACGACTCGATGCGCAAGCTTCCGCCGGCGCCGCCGCACTGACGTCACTTCGTCACTCCACTGCGCCGGTGCTACGCTTGGTTTCTTGCCTGGCATCGAGGAGTTCGCGATGAGCAAAGTGCATCCCGTTCCGTCCGCGTTTGCGGCCGCCGAGCAGATCAAGCCTGACGATTACCAGCGCCTTTACGCCGAGTCGTTGCGCGATCCCGAGGCATTCTGGGCGAAAGCGGCCAAGCGGCTGGACTGGATGAAGCCGCCGACGCGAATCAAGGACGTCTCATTCGACCCCAAGGATCTGCACATCCGCTGGTACGCCGACGGCGTATTGAACCCGACCGTCAGTTGCCTTGATCGGCAACTCGAAATGCGCGGCGACAAGACCGCGATCCTCTTCGAGGGCGACAACCCCGATGTGTCGCGCGCGATCAGCTATCGCGAGTTGCACGCCGAGGTGTGCCAATTTGCCAACGCATTGAAACATCTCGGTGTGAAAAAGGGCGATCGCATCGCGATCTACATGCCGATGATTCCGGAAGCCACCGTCGCGATGCTGGCCTGTGCGCGAGTCGGCGCGATCCATTCGGTGGTGTTCGGCGGTTTTTCGCCCGACGCGCTGGCAGGGCGCATTGCCGATTCGCAATGCAAACTGGTGATCACCGCCGACGAAGGCGTGCGCGCCAACAAGAAAGTCCCGCTGAAGAAAAACGTGGACGAGGCGCTGTCCCGCCCGGACACCAGCAGCGTCGAGACGGTGGTGGTGGTGCGCCGCACCTGCGGTGCAGTGAACATGCAGTCACCGCGCGACCGCTGGTGGGAAACGCTGCTGGAAGGACAATCCACGGAGTGCGAGCCGGAACCGATGAACGCGGAAGATCCGCTCTTCATCCTGTACACCTCCGGCTCCACCGGCAAGCCCAAAGGCGTGTTGCACACCGTGGGCGGCTACATGGTGTGGGTGTCCTATACGCACGAGGCGATTTTCGACCTGCGCGAAGACGACATCTACTGGTGCACCGCCGACGTCGGCTGGGTCACCGGTCACAGCTACATCGTGTACGGTCCGCTTGCGAACGGCGCGACCTCGCTGATGTTCGAAGGCGTGCCGAACTGGCCGGATGCGTCGCGCATCTGGCAGGTCTGCGACAAGCACAAGGTGACGATCCTGTATACCGCGCCGACCGCCATCCGCGCGCTGATGCGCGAAGGCGAGGAGCCGGTGAAAAAGACCTCGCGCCAATCGCTGCGCCTCCTGGGCTCGGTCGGCGAGCCCATCAATCCGGAGGCGTGGGAGTGGTATTTCGACGTGGTGGGCGAAGGCCGCTCGCCGATCGTCGATACCTGGTGGCAAACCGAAACCGGCGGCATTTTGATCTGCCCGCTGCCGGGTTCCTCCGTGCTGAAACCCGGTGCCGCCATGAAACCGTTCTTCGGCATCCAGCCGGCTATCTTCGATGCCGACGGCAAGGTCATCGAAGGCGAGGGGTCCGGCAATCTCGTGATCACCGACTCCTGGCCCGGGCAGATGCGCACGGTGTATGGCGACCACCAGCGATTCATCGACACCTATTTCAAGATGTACCCGGGCGTGTACACCACCGGTGATGGCGCCGAGCGCGATGTCGACGGCGACTGGAAGATCACCGGGCGCGTGGACGACGTCATCAACGTTTCCGGGCACCGCATCGGCACCGCGGAAATCGAGAGTGCGATGATGGCGGACGAACGCGTCGCCGAAGCCGCGGTGGTGGGTTGTCCGCACGACGTCAAGGGCACGACGATCTATGCGTTCGTGACGCCCAAGGAGGGCGTCGAACCAAGCGACGCCTTGAAGAAGGAGCTGGCGACCGGGATTCGTGAGCGCATCGGCGCATTCGCCGCACCCGAGTATCTGCAGTGGGCCGCGGCGCTGCCCAAGACACGCTCGGCCAAGACCATGCGGCGGATCCTGCGCAAGATCGCTGAAGCGGGCAACAACGAAGTTGACCTCGCCGCGTTGGGTGATACCTCGACGCTGGCCGATCCTTCGGTGGTGAAGCGCCTGTACGACGAACGCGTTCGGCACTGACCGAGACGCACCGCACCGATGTCCATGGCTCTGGAGTTCGCGGAGGCGATTCCACGGAATGTCGCCCGGGATTGGGACGGCCCTTTGATTCATTTGTGGCGCATTCCTTACGCGATGCCACAGGGGCGCGCACCCCTGCTGGCGCTGCTGGCGGCCTACCTCGACACGTCCACGTCGTCCGTGGTGCTGGACCAGGATGCGCGCGGCAAGCCCCGGCTCGCGCCCCGCTCCTTCGCGGC
>JAICIW010000359.1 GCA_025928735.1 Rhodanobacteraceae bacterium
AAGCGATCTCGACATCGACGGCCGTCGCGTGGCCGTTTATCAATGGGGAGATTTGCAAGCACAGCCGCGCGTGTTGCTCGCGCATGGCTGGTCGAGTTACGCGTTGCGGTTCCTGCCGTGGGTTCGCGCGCTGCGCGAGGCCGGCTACGCGGTGATCACCTTCGATCAGCCGGGGCACGGCAACAGTGACACGGGGAGATGCACGCTGGCCTGCTTCGCGCGGACACTGCGACATGTCGCGGACAAGTACGGTCCGTTCGAAGCGATCGTCGCCCACTCGATGGGCGGAACGGCCGCGATGCTGGCGCTGGCAGACGGCATCGTGGCGCGTCGCGTGGTGCTGATTGCACCTGCGGCCGATCCCGATGCGGCAACCGGCCGCTTCGCGTGCAAGTTCGGGCTGGTCGGCGGCATCGTGCCGCGCATCCAGCATCACCTCGAAGTGCAGACCGGCGTGACCGTGCGGGAATTGACCGCGCACGTACGGGTGCCGTCACTGGCGGCGTCGGCGTTGGTGATCCACGATCTCGCCGATTCCGAAGTGCCGTGGGAAGAGGGCGAAAGCTACGCGCGCCACTGGCCCGGCGCCCGCCTGCTCAGCACCGAAGGTCTCGGCCACAGCCGCATCGTCCACGATGCCGCCACCATCGACGCGGGCTTGCGCTTCCTGCGCGGCGAGGCGGTCGGCGAACACGTGACGTCCTCGCCGAACCTGCCGTTCGGGATCGCGTGATGCATGGCATGTTGCGGATCGGTTTCCACCCGCGCATGAAAAAAGCCCGGCGCTGACGCGCCGGGCTTTGTTTCGACACATCGGTCATCAGTGATGATGGCCACCGTGTCCCCGATCGTGCCCGCGGTCACGATCACGGTCATGACCGCGGTCGTGTTTATCCCATCCGCGATGGCGACCGTTGTCGTGCTGTCCGCGCCAGTGCGGGTCGCGACCCCAATACGAGCGGTGATAATTCCAGCGACCGTCGTGCTGCACCCAGCGCGGGCTGTAGTAGACGTAGCCGGGACGCGCGCGATGCCACACCCCGCCGATCCATACGTAGCTGCCGCCGTTCCAGTTCCAGTAGCCCGGCGCCCACACGTAACCCGGACGCGGCACCGGCACCACTTCGTAGCGCGGCGGTGGCGGCGGCGTTCCGACGCTCAAGCTGAAACTCACCTGCGCGGATGCCGTCGGCGCGAAACTCGTGACCCCGCCCACGGCGACCGCGAGCGCGGCAAGCAATGCAAGTTTGCGTGTTTGCACGAAACACCTCCGTCATGATCGGCCGAATGTTGGCCTTGGCCCCGAGAGTATCGACGAATCCGGCAATCACATCTTTTAACCAGTCGTTCATTCAGACGACGTCGGGTTTGCCGTTCAGCACGCGTTAGAGCGAAGCAATGAGCCAGACTGCCATCGATCTTTCGTCGACCATCGCTTGATGGACCTCGTTCCGGCACGCGACCGGCATTGATGATTTGCAGCAGCACGCAGTCCACGCCGCATACGCGTCAACCCGCGTACTGCGTGATGATGCGCTTCAGGCTGCGCACGCCGGCCTCGATCGCGCGTTCGTCGACCGAACCGTATCCGATGATCAGTCCGCTGCACGCACCCGGCTGCCGGTAGCAGTGCGAAAGCGGTCGCACCGACACGCCGACTTGCGCGGCGTGCCGCGACAAGGCCATGTCGTCCGTGCCGTCCGGCAACAGCGCCGACAATTGCATGCCGGCTTCGGCGCCTGTCGCCTGCAACGTGCAAGGCAGGTGCTTCGCGATCGCCTCCAGCAACGCCGCACGGCGCGCCGCGTACAGTCCGCGCATGCGACGGATGTGCCGCGCGAAATGTCCTTCGCGGATGAAATCGTTGAGGGCCTGCTGCGACAGGCTGGGCGAGCAGGTATCCAGCGCATCGCGGCAGGCGCGAAAAGCCGCCAGCAGGTCTTTCGGTATCACCAGGTAGCCCAGCCGCAGGGCGGGGAACATCACCTTGCTGAAGGTGCCCATGTAGATCACCCGCGCGTCCGCATCCAGCCCTTGCAGCGATGCGACCGGCTTGCTGTCGAATCGGTATTCGCTGTCATAGTCGTCCTCGACGATCCAGCTGCCTGCGCGTGCCGCCCATTGCAGCAGTTCGATCCGGCGGGCGGCGCTCAAGGTGGCGCCGAGCGGAAATTGATGCGAAGGCGTGATGAAGGCCACCCGCGCCGACGGGGCGTGGCGCATCCCCTCGGTCACGTCCAGGCCATCGCGGTCGACGCGTACCGGCACCGGCACGGCGCCAACCGCCGCCAACGCCTGGTAGGTGCCGGCGTAACACGGTTCCTCCACCCACGCCTCGTCACCGGGGTCGAGCAGCGCGTGCGCGCATATTTGCAGGCCGTGCTGGATCCCTGCAGTGATCAAAACCTGCGAGGCATCGGCACGCACGGCGCGGGCCACCGCGAGATATTCGGCGATGGCCTCGCGCAGCGGCAGGAATCCCATCGGATCGCCGTAGGCCAGGGCATCGGCATCGGCGTGCCGCGTGTGTCGCTGGATCAGGCGCGCCCAGGTGCCGAGGGGAAACTGGTCCAGCGCCGGCACGCCGACCCGGAAAGCGCCCTGGGTTTCA
>JAICIW010000355.1 GCA_025928735.1 Rhodanobacteraceae bacterium
GGCGATGACGGCACGCCCGAGCAGCGCTTCCTCATTTGGGTTCAGGCGACGGCGAGCCGCCGCCGCCGAGCGGTTGCTCGACATGCACCGGCGCACCGCTCGGCGCGTCATGCGGCGCCGTATCCACGCGCAGCTGCGGCAGATGCTGGGGATAGTTGCGTTGCAGGAAATCGATCAATCCTTCGCGCACCCGGCAACGCAGGTCGAAGTTCAGGCCGGAGTTCTTGCTGCTGACCAGGATGCGCAATTGCATCGTGCGCTGATCGGCGTCGGTCAACTGCAGCACGAACACGCGCTTGTCCCACTCCGGTGCGCCGTGCACCAGGCGATCGAGTTCCTCACGCAGCGGCGCCAGCGGCAGCCCGTAATCGACGTACAGGAACACGGTGCCGAGGATCTGCGAACTGGTGCGCGTCCAGTTCTGGAACGGGTTTTCGATGAACCATTGCAGCGGAATCACCAGCCGCCGCTCGTCCCAGATTTTCAGGATGACAAACGTGCCGGTGATTTCCTCGACGCGTCCCCATTCGTTCTGGATGATCAGCACGTCGTCCAACCGGATCGGCTGCGCCAGCGCGATCTGCAGACCCGCCAGCAAATTACCGAGCACCGGCCTTGCCGCGAGTCCGACCACGAGCCCAGCCACGCCCGCCGAAGCCAGGATGCTCGCACCGAAGGCCTGCACTTTCGGAAACGTCATCAGGATCAGCGCGGCGCCCAGCACCCCGATCAGGAACATCGCCGAGCGCGACAGCACCTTTGCCTGGGTCTGCACCTGGCGTGCGCGCAGATTGTCTTCGATGTTCACGGGATGGCGCAGGTTGATCGCCCGCTCGACGCCCGACACGGCGCGTATCGCGAGCCAAGTCAGCGCAACGTAGACCGCCACCGTCACCGCGTGGTGCAGCGCCTTGAACCAGACCGTTTGCGGCAGACCGAGGCTGGCACTCATCAACGCGAATTGAAGGGCCAGCAGCGGCAGCACCGTTTCGAAGGGCCGCTCACAGCGTTGCAGCACGATAGCCAGCACGGCGTCCGGATGCAGCACGCGCCGGGCCGCGAAGCGCAGCACGTTGAAGATCACGATCGCGACGACCAGCGCCGCGACCAGCACCAGTGCGACCCGCGCCCACGGCTGCGCGAAGATGCCATGGATGAAATCCATCACCGTTCTTCCGTGAAGGTGGGGCGGTCATCGTAACCGCGCGTGGCTGAATCTTCGCGGCCCCGCTTGGCCGGTCAGGGCCGCGCATGCAACAGCAGGTGCCCGCGCACGATGACGCCATTGCCGATCATCGACGGGTCCGCCCACTGCCCCGAGCCGATGCCGAAATCGAGCCGCTTCAATTGTGCGGTCACCTCCAGCGTGGCCGTGTCGCCGTCCGGTTTGAACCGCACCGTCAGTGCCACCGGTTTGCTGACGCCACGCAGCGTGAGCACACCGTCGGCGACCACCCGGCCATCGGTGGTTTTGCGGAACGCGGTGGTGACGAAATGCGCCTTGGGAAATTTCGCGGTATCGAAAAAATCTGCGCCCAATGCGGTGTGGTCGCGCTCGCTGTTCTGCGTATCGAGGCTGGCAATGTCGACGCTCACGTCGAATTTTGCGTGCACGAGATCATTCGGGTCATAGACGATCTCCGCATCGAAGCGGTGGAACTGACCCGTGTATTCGACGTTCTGGTAGGTGTTGGTGAAGGTGAGCGCGCTGTGCGCGGCATCGACCTGCCACGTTTGCGCCAGCGCGGGCGCGGCCCACCCGAGCAACATCGCGATGCACAATCCTCCGAAGCGTTTCATCACCGGGCTTCTCCGTTTTGCTTCCGTGGTCCGATCGTCATGCGGCGCAGCACATCGTCGCGCTCCCGGAAGTGATGCCACAACGCGGCACCGACATGCCCGACCAGCAAGGCGACCAATGTCCAGAACAACGTCTGGTGCAGCAGCAAGGCGCGGGGTTTCCACGCCGGATCGTAACCGCCGGTCAGGCCGGGAATGTCGAACCAGCCGAACCACACCAGCGGCGCGTTGGCCGTCGAATTGAACCACCAGCCGCTCAGCGGAATCGCCAGGATCAATACATACAACGCCAGGTGCAGCGCGTGCGCCGCGCGTCGCTGCCAGCGGGGCATCGCGGGCGGATCGGCGGGCCGCGTTTCGGTGAGCCGCCAGGCGATCCGCAACAGCACCAGCGCGAGGATGGTTATCCCGATCGACTTGTGCAGCGCGAACACCCGCACCTTCGCGGGCGTCAGGCCCATCTGCACCATCGACAATCCGATCACGCCCTGCGCGACGATCAACACGGCGATCAGCCAATGGAACGCGCGCACCAGCACGCCCCAACCGTGCTCAGTGCTGCGCAGCGGCATGCGCCCTGCTCCTCGTCAACTTGTTCGCAGCCTGCCGGTAATCGGATTCCGCGCTGCGATCGAGCGTGGCTTCGATTTCCAGCCGGATCGTCACTTCGGTACCGACCGCTTTCGGAAACGCCGTCATGCCGAACTTCGTACGGTCCAGCGTCGCGCGCCCGGAAAACCCGGCGATGGTCTCGAAGCCGAACAGGGTCATGCCGACGCGGTTGACGGTGAAGTCGACTTTCACCGGCAGCGTCACCCCGCGCAGCGTGAGCTGGCCTTCGAACGTA
>JAICIW010000073.1 GCA_025928735.1 Rhodanobacteraceae bacterium
CGGCATGCCGCGGAGCCGGATTTCCTGGCGTTGGCCGAATACGCGCAACGCAACTACTCGCGACAAACCGCCGCCACGCCCACCGAACCGATACTGACGAATTGGGATGTGTGGGGCAACCGGATCGACCGCATCGAGCTGACCGAAACATGGCGGGAAGGCCCGGCCATCGCGGCCCGATACGGGCTTGTCGCGGACGGTCACGATCGCGCGCTGGGCGAATTCGCACGCGTGCAGCAGTTCGCCAAGGTTTACCTGTACCACGCCGCCAGCGCGTTCTACTCCTGTCCGCTGGCGATGACCGACGGCGTTGCCACCACGTTGCGCGATGCGCCGCATGCAGCCTTGCGCGATCGCATTCTTGCGCACCTCCTCAGCCGCGATCCCGCGACGTTCTGGATCAGCGGGCAATGGATGACCGAAAACACCGGCGGCTCGGACGTGGGCGGCAGCGAGACCACCGCGCGCCGCAATGCAGACGGCACATGGTGGTTGAACGGACGCAAGTGGTTCACCTCCGCCATCAATGCCGAAGTCGCACTGGCGCTGGCGCGACCGGAAGGCAACTCCGATACCGCCGACGGCCTCGCGCTGTTCTGCGTCGAAACCCGCAACGTCGATGGCTCCTGGAACGGCATCACCATCGATCGCTTGAAAGACAAGCTCGGCACCCGCGAGCTGCCCACCGCGGAAATCCACCTGCACGACACCCGCGCGGAACTGGTTGGCGGCACCACGAACGGCGTGCGCGCGATCGCGCCGGTGCTGCAGGTGACGCGACTGTGGAATGCGTTCGGGTCGCTTTCGACGATGGCGCGCTGTCTTGCGTTGACACGCGACTACGCGCGGCGCCGCACCGCATTCGGCAAACCCCTTATCGAACAGCCGCTGTTTGTCGACGCGCTGGCCGGCCGGGAAGCCGAATTCGAGGCCGCGTTCCATTTGGCGATGGAAGTCGCGCTGTTGCTGGGGCGCGTCGAAGCGGGTACGGGCAACGAGCGGGATGCCGCACTGCAACGCCTGCTGACGTCTCTGGCGAAAGCGTGGATCTGCAAGCTCGGCGTGCACATCGCCTCGGAAACGGTCGAGGCGTTCGGCGGCATCGGCTATCTCGAAGACAGCGGCATTCCGCTGCTGCTGCGCGACGCGCAGGTGTTCCCGATCTGGGAAGGTTCGAGCAACGTGCAGGCGCTGGATTTCCTGCGCGCGCTGGACAAGCTCGGCATCGATCCGCTCGTCGAGGCAGTCGATGCGTGGACGGAAGCTGCCGATGGCGCGGTGCCCGATCGGGACGCCGAAGCCATCCACGGCGCGATCCGCCATGCCGACACGTGGCTGCGCGACCATGCGCGCGATGCCGACACGCTGCAAACCGGCGCGCTGCGCCTCGCCACCACCTGCGCGCGCAGCGCTGCCGCGGCGCTGTTGGCGCGGCACGCCGCATGGGCGCAACGCCAACAAGGCGATTCCGCTCCCGCGGTTTCCTTGCGGCGGTTCTGCGCACGCGGCCTCGATTGCATCATCGAGTTCGACGCTCTCATACGCAAATAAACACACCCCCCCTTGAAGGTGAAGGAAACCAGCGCAAAGCTTTCAAGCCCTCCCCTTCAAGGGGAGGGCTGGGTGGGAATGGGTTGACCATGTACGCCGCGTCGCGCGTAGAACTCCGCCACGTAACGATCCAGCAGCCGCGACTCGATCGCTTCGCGCAATTCCTGCATCAGCGTAAGGTAACGGTGCAGGTTGTGGATCGTCGCGAGCTGCGAACCCAGCATCTCGCCGCAGCGATCGAGATGGCGCAAGTAGGCGCGGGAGAAACCGCTCGCGCATGCGTAGCAGGCGCAGCCTTCCTCGATCGGGCGCGGATCGCTCGCATATTTCGCGTTGCGGATGCGCAGCGTGCCCGCGCGGGTGAACAGGAACCCGTTGCGGGCATGCCGGGTCGGCATCACGCAGTCGAACATGTCAATGCCGCGGCGCACGGCTTCGACGATGTCTTCGGGACGGCCGACGCCCATCAGGTAGCGCGGCTTGTCGCTTGGTAGTCGCGGCACCGCAGTTTCCAGCGTCGCATTGCGTTCGGCTTCGGGCTCGCCGACCGCCAATCCGCCAAGCGCATAGCCATCGAAACCGATTTCGAGCAATCCTTCCGCCGAACGCGCGCGCAACTCGTCATGCACACCTCCCTGCACGATGCCGAACAACGCATTCCGATTGCCGCGTTCGTCGAATGCCCGGCGCGAACGCGCGGCCCAGCGCAGGGAAAGTTCCATCGATTCGCGCACCACGCCCGCAGCCACGGGTTTGCCGTCCACCGTGTACGGCGTGCATTCGTCGAACGCCATCACGATGTCGGAATCCAGCACCGCCTGGATGCGCATGGATTCCTCGGGCGACAGGAACACGCGCGATCCGTCCACCGGTGAGGCGAACGTCACGCCCTCTTCGGTCAGCTTGCGGCGCTCGGCCAGCGAGAATACCTGGAAGCCGCCGGAGTCGGTGAGGATGGGGCCACCCCAGCCAATGAAACGATGCAACCCACCGAACGTGCCGATCACGTCGAGCCCCGGCCGCAACCAGAGATGGAACGTGTTGCCGAGGATGATCTGCGCACCCACCTCGCCGAGGTCACGCGGCGTCATCGCCTTCACCGAACCATACGTGCCGACCGGCATGAAGGCCGGCGTGTCGATCATGCCGCGCGGCAGCGTGATGCGACCGCGGCGAGCTTCACCGTCATGGGAGAGAAGTTCGAAGAGCATGGATTCTTTTCGGGACTCGGGACTCGGGACTCGGGACTCGGGACTCGGGAAAGCCTAACAACCTGTCGTCATTCCGGACGCGGCGAAGCCGCGATCCGGAACCCAGTGGCTTGCTCTTCGCATCGAAGGGCACCGACCCGGGGTTCTGCCCGCAAAAGCGCGGGCAGCCCCGGAATGACCAAAGGCTTCATTGCGGTCCCGAGTCCCGAGTCGCGGATTCCGCGCCCCGTTCTCTCGGCCACACCAGCATCGCATCGCCATACGAATAAAACCGGTAACGCTGTTCGACCGCGTGCTGGTACGCCGACAGCACGAACTCGCGGCCGGCGAACGCCGAGACCAGCATCAGCAATGTCGATTCGGGCAGATGGAAGTTGGTGATCAAACCGTCGACCGACATGATCCGGTAGCCCGGGAAAATGAAGATCCGCGTTTCGCCCGCGAACGGCTCCACCGCGCCGCGCTCGCCGCGCGCGGCTTCCAGTGCACGCACCACGGTCGTGCCGACCGCAATCACGCGCCCGCCACGCGCGCGCGTGCGCTGGATCCTTTCGACCAGTTCCGCACCCACGTTCAACCATTCGCGGTGCATTTCGTGATCTTCGATCTTCTCGGCGCGCACCGGCTGGAAGGTTCCGGCGCCCACATGCAGTGTGATGTAATCGAAGTCGATGCCCCGCGCGCGCAGCGCGTCCAGCAGCGCGGCATCGAAATGCAGACCGGCCGTCGGCGCCGCCACCGCACCGGGCTGGCGCGCGTAGACGGTCTGGTAGCGTTCGCTGTCACGAGGATCGTCAGGCCGCGCGATGTACGGCGGCAACGGCATGTGGCCGACCCGCAACAGCAGCTTTTCCAGAGGCTCCGTGGACTCGAACTTGAGTTCGAAAAACTGGCCTTCGCGGCCGAGCACGCGCACCGGCGTGCCGTCGTCCAGTTCGATCAGGCCGCCCTCGCGCGGCTTCTTGCTCACCCCGAGCATCGCCACCGCCGTATGCGAACCGGTGATGCGTTCAAGCATGATTTCGACCGCACCGCCTGATGGCTTGCGGCCGAACAGGCGCGCCGGCAACACGCGCGTGTCGTTGAATACCAGCAGGTCGCCCGCTCGCAACAGCGTCGGCAGATCGGTGAACGCGCGGTCGGCCAGCGCCTGATGCGGCGCATCGAGCACCAACAGGCGACTGGCGCTGCGCTCGGGCAGCGGCTCCTGCGCGATCAACTCGACCGGCAGGTCGTAATGGAAATCGGACTTCTTCAAGGCGCGGCGATCGGCATAACAACGGCACATTGTAAGCGCCGTGGCTATAGCCAGCCTTTTTGCCGGGCCAACCGATACGCCTCGATCCGATTGGCGACGCCCAGCTTGCCGATCGCCTCGGACAAGTAATTGCGCACGGTGCCATGCGAAAGGTTGAGCTTGTGTGCAATCTCACCCGCGCTCTGCCCTTCGCCAGCAAGGCGCAACACCTGGCGTTCGCGATCGTTGAGCGGATCGGCTTCGGTCCACGCTTCCAGCGCCAGCTCCGGATCGATCGCGCGGCCGCCGCGATGCACCAAGCGCAAGCTGTCAGCGAGTTTTTCCGCCGGCGCATCCTTCAACAGGTAACCCGACACGCCCGCATCCAGCGCGCGTCGCAGATAGCCGGAGCGCGCGAACGTCGTCACGATCACCACCTTCACCGGCAATTCGTGGCGCTGGATGCGCTGCGCGAGTTCGAGTCCGGTGAGCCCCGGCATTTCGATGTCGGAAATCAGGATGTCGGGTTTCAGGCGCTCGACTTCGCGCCATGCCGACTCACCGTCCGCCGCCGAACCCAGCACTTCGATGTCGGGCTCCAGCGCCAGCAGCGCGGCCAGCGCGCCGCGCACCATTGCCTGATCTTCGGCCAGCAATACCCGCATCATGCGCGACTGCCCGCTGGCTGCGCCAGCGGCGCGGCGTTGATCGGCACGACCTTCTGCGCCGTCGCGCGTCCGACCGGCGCCAGTGGCAGCGGCAATCGGATCTCGATGCCGGTGCCCTTGCCCCGTGGTGACTCGATCCACAGTTCGCCGCCATGCGCGGCGATACGTTCGCGCATGCCGGTGAGTCCGTTGCCGCGCCCGTTGACGCCGCCGCGGCCGTCGTCGCGGACGCGCATCACCACGCGTTCGGCGCCGACGATCACGGTGACCTCGACGCGATTGGCGCGCGCGTGCCGCTGGATGTTGGTGACGGCCTCGCGCAATACCAGCGCCAGACACGTTTCGACTTCGCCGGGCAAGTCCTGCGGGTCGTGCCAGTACTCCATCTGCACGCCGGCAGCTTCCAGCAGCAGCCGCGCGGAGGCCAGCTCCGCCGCCATCGCCGCAGCGCGGATGCCACTGACCGCGCTGCGAACCTGCGACAAGGCCTCGCGCGACACCCGCGCCACGTCGGCCATTTCGCGGTGCGCGGCGTTCGGATCACGATGGATCAAGCGACCGGCCAGTTCGGATTTCAATGCCACCATTGACAACGTGTGGCCGAGCAGATCGTGCAGATCGCGGCCGATGCGCTCGCGCTCGGCGCTGGCGGCGAGGCGGCGGACTTCGTCCATCGACAGGCGCAGATCGGCACGGTGCCGACTCTGGATGCGCTCGGCGACGATCAGCGCCGAGATGATCGGACACAGGATCCAGATGTTGACCAGCGATTCCCACGGAAATCGCAGCCAGAACCATAGGCCGCTGTAGGCCACCAGGCACGCCAGTATCAGGCTGCCAGATCGCCGGGGATCGCTCCAGGTTGCTGCCACCGCGCAGGCATAGATCAGATACGTCTGCGCGAAAGGGTTGAAGGGCGTCACCGCCATGCTGAGCGCGGCGATCGCGAGCGTGTACCACACGGCGTGCCGACGCGGACACGCATGCGCAAACCAGTAGAGCGCGAGGAAAACCGGCAGGCTCAGCACGGTCGCGGACAACCAGTGCTCGAAGCCCTTGGATATGAACAACGCGGGGCCGAACAGCCACACCAGCCACACCAGCCACACCCACGGTTCGAGCCGCGTGTACCAGCCACGCGCCTCGCCAGTTTTCATGGAGATTATGGAATCGGGAGCAATCTTCAATTTCAACGGCGGCACCTCGCGGGCCCATGGTACGCGTTCGCACCCGCGTCACAACACATGCGGAATGAACCGCTTGGTGCGAAGCATGTAGTCGCGATACGGCTGCCCCAGATCCGCGCACAGCGCCCGTTCCTCGATGCGCACCCGATACCCGCACCCGATGGCTGCTCCGGCCATGATCGCGAGCAACGCGGCCCAGTTGGTCATCGCGATGCCCATGCCGAGAAACATCAGCAGCGAGCCCGAATAGGACGGATGCCGGATCAGCCGGTACGGCCCGGTATCCACCACGTACTGCCCTTGGCGCGTGGCCACGCTGCGGGTGAAGAACCGGCCCAACGCCTTGATCGCGTACCAGCGGAAGGCAAGGCCGCACAGCATGACGACGATCCCGATCCAGAATTGCAGCCGCTGGTACGACGCAAGCGTCGTGCCCGGAAAGTTGGCGTTGACTATGAAGAACGCCGCGAACACGCCGGCGCCCATGGCCACCAACAGCCACGCGTGCGAACCTCGGTCGCGCCGGACCGCGCCCTTTTCCACCGTCTGGAAAAGCGTTCCGATCCATTCGGGCGCGAAGCATACGAACAGCACGACGTAGAAAACGATCCGGTGAAAATGCGATTGCACGATCAATGCGTGCATGGCGGCCCCGCCCCCCTTCTGCTTCGACACCTCCAGCATGCCGCAACGGCCGCGCAGCGTCAGCCACGGGCCGTCACCGATCCAATCTGACAGCCGTCATGCCGCGCCGCGCGGGGTTACGCCGGGGCGGTCCGCCTGCTAGAATTGCAGGACGTTTTCTTTTCTGTGTTAAACACTTACGGGCGACCCCACGGTGCCGCCCCTGCGTTGGAGGCTCCCATGAAATCGATCGACATGCTTCGCGAGTTGCGCGAACAAGGCGGCAAGGTCCGCACCCAAGGGCTGGACGATGCCACGATCGAGCGCTTCGCCGGACAGGACGCCGATCTCGCGGGCGCGATTGCCGACGCGCATGCGGCGTTCACGCAGTTGAAGTCGCAGAGTCCCGAGGTGCTGGGGCTGGACGAGGACGCGCAGCTGCACGCGCTGCAGTCCGGCTTCGTCAACTTCTACCCCGATGACGCGGTGTGCCCGTTCGTGCCGCTGGCCGCGCGCGGCGCGTGGATCGTCACCTTGAAGGGCGCGGTGCTGTACGACTGCGGCGGCTACGGCATGCTCGGCTTCGGCCACAATCCGCCGGCCGTGCTGAAGGCGCTCGCCAAACCGCAGGTGATGGCCAACGTGATGACGCCGTCGCTGGCGCAGCACGCGTTCGCGGATGCACTGCGCCGCGAAATCGGCCATCGGGGCGGGGGCGGCAAGCATCCGTTCGCGAAGTTCATGTGCCTCAATTCGGGTTCTGAATCGGTGACGTTGGCCGCGCGCATCGCCGACGTCAACGCCAAGCTCCAGACCGATCCGGGCGCGAAATACGCCGGGCGCACGATCAAGCGTCTCGTCGTGAAGGGCGCGTTCCATGGCCGCACCGAGCGCCCCGCGCTGTATTCGGATTCCTCGCGCAAGGCGTACCTGTCGAACCTCGCGAGCTTCCGCGACGAGCATTCGGTCATCGCGATTCCGCCGTACGACGTGGCCGCGCTGCAGCGCGCGTTCGAGGAAGCCGACAAGAACGGCTGGTTCATCGAGGCGATGTTCCTGGAACCCGTGATGGGCGAAGGCGACCCCGGCCGCGCCGTGACCAAGGAGTTCTACGCCGCCGCGCGCGAATTGACCCAATCACACGGTTCGCTGCTGCTGGTCGATTCGATCCAGGCCGGCTTGCGCGCGCATGGCGTGCTGTCGATCGTGGATTACCCGGGCTTCGAGAACTTGCCGGCGCCCGACATGGAAACCTATTCCAAGGCGCTCAATGGCGGGCAGTTCCCGCTGTCGGTGGTGGCCTTGAACGAACGCGCCGCGGGTCTCTACAAGAAAGGCATCTACGGCAACACCATGACCGGCAACCCGCGCGCGCTCGACATCGCCTGCGCGGTGCTGGCCGAAATCACGCCGGAACTGCGCGCCAACATCCGCGAACGCGGCGTGCAGGCGGTGCAGAAGCTGAACGCGCTCAAGGACGAACTGGGCGGCCTGATCACCAAGGTGCAGGGCACCGGGTTGTTGTTCTCGTGCGAATTGGCGCCGCAGTTCAAGTGCTTCGGCGCGGATTCGATCGAGGAGTACATGCGCGAGCGCGGCATCAACGTGATCCACGGTGGCGCCAACTCGTTGCGCTTCACCCCGCACTTCATGATGGACGAAGCCGAGGTGGACCTGCTGGTGTCGCACGTCCGCGAAGCGTTGAAGAAAGGTCCGCGCCAGCAGGTGGAGGCCAAGCGCGCCGCGGCGTAGAAGAGTTCAGACCTGGCCTTCATTCCGGCATCGCGAAGCGATATCCGGGACTCGGCGCCGCCCCGCAGCATCGCCTGGGCAATGGCACTTGGTTGATTGCGGCTTGCCTGGCATTTGCCGCCAGGGATGGCCTGCAACCCGGTTCGCAGATGTCCAACCGACTTGCCGTGCCCCCGGACCGAAAGGTACGAAAGCTCGTTGCCTCCCGGTCAGCTTTCCGGAAATGGGCAGGTTTATGCTCCGCGGCGCCGGCAGCATGCCGGCACACCAGGAGAGCGATCATGCGGATCCGTATCTCGATGTTGGCACTGGGCCTGAGCCTCGGCGCAATGGC
>JAICIW010000148.1 GCA_025928735.1 Rhodanobacteraceae bacterium
ACCACCGAATGGCGAGTGATGGCGGTGCTGGCGCGCTACGACGGCGAGGGCTTGTCGGCGCGTGCGGTGGCGCGGCTGACGGCAATGGACAAGGTGGCGATCAGCCGCGCGCTGGCGCGGCTGGTCGAGGGCGGGCGGGTTTTACGCCGGGTGCATCACGGCGACAAGCGCCGGTCGGTATTGCGGCTATCGGCGGCCGGTTGGCGCATCCACGACGCGGTAGCACCACTCGCGCGCCGCCACGAACGCGAGTTCCTGGAAAAGCTGAGTGCCGAAGAAAGGCGCTGGCTGACGTGCATCCTCGACAAATTGATGCCGGCAGCGTCCTAGCGAAGCTCCGGTTTTGCTCGTCATCCAGGAATCGCGAAGCGATATCCGGGACCCAGGGACTTTGCACTTCAGTGCGTTGCGCGAAAGGCACTGGGTCCCGGCTTTCGCCGGGATGACGAGTGATGGGGTGAACAGGGATTCCTCAGCGAATCCCGTGCATCAGCCGGTTCACCAGCGGCGAAATCAAGAGCAGCAATACGCCCGCGCCCAGCAGCAGCCAGAAGCCGAACGTGAAACCCGACAGTGCGGAGGCGACAGTCATGCCACCGCTGCCGGCGACGCGACTGGCGAACAGCCCTGAAAGATTGCCGCCGACCGCCAGCGACAGGAACCAGCCGCCCATCGCGAAGCCGACCAGCCGCGGCGGCGCCAGCTTGGTCACCATCGACAATCCGATCGGTGACAGGCACAGCTCGCCCCACGTCTGCAGCACGTAGCACGCCACCAGCGGCCACAACGGGATCAGGCCGTTCGCGCCGAGCAATTTCGACAGCGCGAACATCAGCATAAGGAATCCGAGGCCGTTGAAGATCAGTCCGAACCCGAATTTGCGCGGGATCGACGGTTCCATTCGGCGCCGGTCCAGCGCAGCCCACACCAGCGTCACCAATGGCGCGAACACGATGATCGAAAGTGGGCTCACCGACTGGAACCACCCCACCGGGAACACCCAGCCGCCCGGCATGACCCTGTCCACGATGTTCTCGGCAAGGAAATTGAACGACGTGCCGAACTGGTAGTAGAACATCCAGAACAGCACGTTGAACGCGAAGATGATCAGCATCGCGATCACGCGATGCACCTGCACGCGATCGTGGCGCGCGGCCTCCGCCAGCAGCATCGCGGCCACCGCGACGAACAACAATCCGAGTAGCCACTGCAGGCCGCCCGCGCCGATCTTCGAAAGCAGCAGGTATACCAGCGGCACGGCGATCACGACGCCGAGCCCCACCCATGCCAAGCGCGCCAGACCTTCCGCGCCTGGCGCCGGACGCCCCACGTGTCTCAACTGCCGGCGACCGAACCAGAACCACACGAGGCTGATCAGCATGCCCACGCCGGCGGCCGCGAACACCAGCCGGAAATTCTGCTGCGTCGGCGTCCCCGTGAAATGTGCCGCCAGCCAACCCGTCAGCAGCGGTGCGATCAGCGCCCCCGCGTTGATGCCCATGTAGAACAGCGTGAACCCGCGATCGCGACGTGGATCGTCGCGCCCGTAAAGCTGGCCGACCATCGTCGAAATGTTGGGCTTGAAAAGGCCGTCGCCAACGATCACGAGGGCCAAGCCCAGCAATAGCATCGCGCGGGATGGCAGCATCAGCACGAACAGGCCCACCGCCATCACCAGCGCGCCCGCCAGGATCGTGCGTTGGTAGCCGATCACGCGATCCGCCACCCATCCGCCGAACAGGCAGGTGCTGTAGATCAGCGCGGTGTACGCGCCGAAGATGCCGCTGGCCCAGGCTTGTCCCGCCGGATCGCCGTGGTAGAACTGCTGCACGATGTACAGCGCCAACGCCCAGCTCACGCTGTAGAACGCGAAGCGTTCCCAGAACTCCGTCATGAACAGCATCCACAGCGGCTTGGGATGCCCGAGGCGCTGCGGAAAATCCGGTGTGGCCGGCAATGTCGCGTTGTCGATGGCTTCGATCATGGGTGGCCCTTGCAAAGGTTCAACGAACGCCGGGCATCCGCTTCACATCCATGATGAGGCACCAGGGACACCAGCGCCATGGAAACGCCGCCGGTGCCCGCAGGCGATGGTGAGAATCGCTCAACCGGATCGAATCTGCGTGCGCACTTCCAGCAGTTCCGGGAAGAAGGTGAGCTCGAGTGCCTTCTTGAGGAACCCGACGCCCGATGACCCCCCGGTGCCCTGTCGGTAGCCGATGATGCGTTCGACCGCCTTCATGTGGCGGAAGCGCCACATCTGGAAGTTTTCTTCCACATCGACCAGCGTTTCGCAGAGTTCGTATTCCGACCAATATTTTTCCGGCGCTTCGTAGATGCGCTGGAACACCGGCAGCAGCGATGCCTGACGCTCCCAGCCCTCGCGTACGTCGCGATCGAGGATGGCTTCGGGGATCGCATGGCCGCGGCGCGCCAGCCAGTGCAAGACCGCGTCGTACAGGCTCGGCGCCTCCAGCGTCGCGCGCAATTGTTCGATCGCGGCGGCGTCGTGTGCGAACACGTCAAGCATGTCGGCGTGCTTGTTGCCGAGCAGGAATTCCACCGTGCGATATTGCAGCGACTGGAAGCCCGACGACGGGCCCAGCGCATCGCGGAATTTCAGGTATTCGTGCGGGGTCATCGTCTCCAGCACGGCCCACTCGTTGAACAACTGATCCTGGATGCGCTTCACGCGCGCCAGTTTCTTCAAGCCCTGGTCGGCGCGGTCGGCATCCAGGTCGACGAGGGTCGCGCGCAGCTCATGGATCATCAGTTTCAGCCACAGCTCCGCGACATGGTGCTGCACGATGAACAGCATTTCGTCGTGATACGCGGGATCGGACACGGGCCGCTGTGCCGACAACAATGTGCCGAGCTGCAGATAACTCGCATACGTCATGTGCCCGGAAAGGTCGCGCTGGATGCCGGCTTCGAGTTCGCGCCGGTTGCTGTCAGTCATGAAGTGGGCCCCATTTGGAGTAGCTTTATGAAAAGTCAGGCCATGGAAGGCCGTTCTGGTGTCCGTGATGCGAGAGCGGCAAGGCGATACGTTGGAGGACCGAAGCAGCAATCAGGGACGATCGCAGAAACAATTGTGAAAAGTCAGGCCATGCAAGACCGTTCTGGTCCCCGTGGCTCAACGGTGGATTCGGAGATTGCTCAGTTTAGCGAAGCGGGGATCATGGACGATTGAAAAAAAGTCCGGGCGACCGCCGATCATCGCGGCCGGTCGCTTCTTGCGTCATGACCGAAATCAACGCAAGCCCCTCAGATTCTGTTGCGGCGCAACATTCGCGCGGCCTGCGAAGCTGCGCGCATGCATGCGATAATAGGCGGCCCGCTTGCGCTGAAACGTCGGTTGCGAGCGGTCGTGACGCCGCGCGATGCGGCGTCCATCGAATCCGAACCGACCGGGAGCATTCCGTGCCCATCGCAGCCAAGTTTGAAATCGAATACCTGCAATACCTCGACGCCGAGGGCAAGCAGGTCAGGAAGGACCTGCCCGAATTCGCGCAGGACATCGACCAGATGGTCGAGCTGTACAAGCTGATGGTTTCCACCCGCGTATTCGACACCAAGTCGATCGCGTTGCAGCGCACCGGCAAGCTCGGCACCTACGCGTCGTGTCTCGGGCACGAAGCCACCCACGTTGGTATCGGCGCCTCGATGAAGCCGGAAGACGTGTTCGCGCCCAGCTACCGCGAATATGGCGCGCAGTTGTACCGCGGCGTGCGCCCGCGCGACGTCTACATGTACTGGGGCGGCGACGAGCGCGGCAACGATTACCAGAACGAACCTGCGAAGCACGACTTCGCGTGGTCGGTGCCAATCGGCACGCAATGCCTGCACGCGGCCGGTTCCGCGCTGGCGTTCAAGATCCGCAAGGAAAAGCGCGTCGCGGTGTGCACCATCGGCGACGGCGGTTCGTCCAAGGCCGACTTCTACGGCGCCATCAACGTGGCCGGCGCGCGCGACCTGCCGCTGGTCGCGGCGATCGTCAACAACCAGTGGGCGATCTCGGTGCCGCGCAAGATCCAGTCCGGCGCCAAGACGCTGGCGCAGAAGGGCATCGCCGCGGGTTTGTTCTGCATCCAGGTCGACGGCAACGACATCATCGCGGTGAAGAAAGCCATGGGCGATGCGGTCGAACGTGCGCGCGCCGGCAAGGGCGGCAGCGTAGTCGAGTGTGTCACCTATCGCCTCGGCGACCACACCACCGCCGACGACGCGCGCCGCTATCGCGGCAAGGACGAAGTCGAGGATGCGTGGACCAAGGATCCGGTCAAGCGCTTGCGTACCTGGCTGGAAGCCAAGAAGGCCTGGAACAAGAAGAAGGAAGAAAAGCTGCAGGCCGAATGCGACGAGTGGATGGATAACGAAGTGAACACGTACCTCGAAACCAAGGCGCAGCCGGTGACGGCGATGTTCGATTACACCTTCGCCGAATTGCCGGCCGATCTGATGAAACAACGCGATGAGGCGATCGCGCTGGAACAGGGGAGCCACTGACATGGCGGCGATTACCCTGATCGAGGCCGTCACCCAGGCACTCGCCTACGAGATGAAGCACGACAAATCGGTGGTCGTGCTGGGTGAAGACGTCGGCGTCAATGGTGGCGTGTTCCGCGCGACGCAAGGCCTGTCCGACAAGTTCGGCGAGTGGCGCGTGTTCGACACGCCGCTGGATGAAACCACCATCGCCGGCGTCACGGTCGGTCTCGCCGCGCAGGGCATGAAGCCGGTGTGCGAAGCGCAGTTCGAGGGCTTCATCTATCCGATGATGGAGCAGATCTGCTGCCACGCCGCGCGCATGCGCAACCGCACCCGCGGGCGCCTGACCTGCCCGGCGGTGTTCCGCGCGCCGTGGGGCGGCGGCATCCATGCGCCCGAACACCATTCGGAAGCCAACGAGCACCTGTTCACCAACGTGCCGGGCCTGCGCGTGGTGCTGCCTTCGTCACCCGCGCGTGCCTACGGTTTATTGCTCGCCGCGATCCGTGACCCGGACCCGGTAGTGTTCTATGAACCCAAGCGCATTTATCGCCAGTACAAGGAAGAAGTGCCGGACGACGGCGAGGCGCTGCCGCTGGACATGTGCTTTGTGTTGCGCGATGGCACCGACATCACGCTGGTGACCTGGGGCGCGGAGGTCAAGGAAACGCTGGAAGCCGCCGACGCGCTCGCGAAGGAAGGCATCAGCGCCGAGGTGATCGACGTCGCGACACTCACGCCGCTCGACTTTGACACCATCGCGGAGTCGGTGCAGAAAACCGGCCGCTGCGTGATCGTGCAGGAAGCGCCAAAGACCGCCGGTTTCGGCGCCGAAATCGCTGCGCGCGTCGCCGAGGAGTGCATCTTCGACCTGCTGGCGCCGGTCGCGCGCGTCAGCGGCTGGGATATCCACACCCCGCTATATCGCCTCGAAATGAAACAGTTGCCCAACACCGCGCGCATCGTGGATGCCGCGAAGCGGACGCTGGCGGCGGGATAGCCATATAAACACCAGTCAGGGATTCGTCATCCCGGACGCCGCACAGCGGCGATCCGGGATCCATTTTGATGTTGCTCCTTGACTGAAGGCAAAATGGATCCAGGCTTTTGCCGGGATGACGTCAAAAAGAACCACGAAGCAGTTTCGACTACGGAACCAAAATCATGGCCGACAAAAAGACATTCCATCTCCCCGACCTTGGCGAAGGCCTGCCCGATGCCACCATCGTCGAATGGCTGGTGAAGGAAGGCGAAAGCGTCAAGCTGGACGCGCCGCTGGTGTCGATGGAAACCGCCAAGGCCGTGGTGGAAGTGCCTTCACCGTTTACCGGCAAGCTGCTCAAGCAGCATGGCGCGGCGGGCGACGTCATCAACACCGGCGCGGCGCTGGCCGAGTTCGAACTCGATCCCAAGGCCAAGCAGCGCGCCGAGAACGCGGCCGGTGGCCATCATCAGGCGCCTGCGGAGCCCGCGAAAGGCGCCGGTGCACCGGCACCGGATGATCACGGCAAGGTGATCGCGTCCGACGAAGGCGGAGAGATCAAGAAGGGCGGCGCCGCCGATCGCGAGG
>JAICIW010000303.1 GCA_025928735.1 Rhodanobacteraceae bacterium
CGATGTCGGCTCATCACATCCTGGGGCTGTAGTCGGTCCCAAGGGTATGGCTGTTCGCCATTTAAAGTGGTACGCGAGCTGGGTTCAGAACGTCGTGAGACAGTTCGGTCCCTATCTGCCATGGGCGTTGGAGATTTGAGGTGGGCTGCTCCTAGTACGAGAGGACCGGAGTGGACGTACCGCTGGTGTTCCGGTTGTCATGCCAATGGCATTGCCGGGTAGCTACGTACGGAAGCGATAACCGCTGAAAGCATCTAAGCGGGAAGCGCGCACCAAGATGAGATCTCCCGGGGCTTCAAGCCCCCTGAAGGACCCTCGAAGACCACGAGGTTGATAGGCGCGGTGTGGAAGTGCAGCAATGCATTGAGCTAACGCGTACTAATGATCCGTGCGGCTTGACCATATAACCCCAAGACGCTTCGCCGCCTCGACGCATATCGAGGCCCAGGCAAAGACTCAAACGCTCGTCACATCCCGACCCCATGCTGATCGCGCGCATCCGTGCGCGCATCGCACCGATTCCCTGGCGGCCATAGCGGTGTGGTCCCACCCGATCCCATCCCGAACTCGGAAGTGAAACGCACCAGCGCCGATGGTAGTTTGGCATTCGCCATGCAAGAGTAGGACACTGCCAGGGGCTTCAAACGAAAACCCCCGTCGAAAGACGGGGGTTTTTTGTTGCGCAAAATTGTCCGGCGACAGCCGCAACCAGGCGACCTCACTCGACGACCGGGGTCTTGCCGGCAGCGACGCCATTCGTGCAGCCACCGATTGCTTCACAGCATTGCTCCAGCTGTGCCCAGCAATAGGCCTGCGGTTGCCCGATGGCTAGACAATAGTCGTAATTGATGGTGCAGTTCGAAACCCCGAGGTATTGAGGGGACGTGGCGGCTGCGCTGCCGAGTGCGACGCAGCCCAGCACCGATGCAACCAGGATCGACAAAGTTAGTCTGATGCGTTTCATGGGGGCCCTCCTGTTGGTCGTGAAATTCGGATCGAGGTCATCATGGCCCTCGGAGCTTGCCAGCCTCGTCGATTACTGTTGTTCTTCTGCGGGGTCTGTCCCGCGAACTCAGTGCGCCGGCGTGCGTGCATGGTGCATCGCTTCGGGAGGCCATGATGCGTTGTCAGCCTGCGCCGTCCCGGATCACGGCCGTGTGAAAGTCTTCGCGGTCATCGCGATTACGTGAAGGTCGTCGCATTCCGGCCTCCGCCGCGGGCGCGGCGGGTGCAGCACAACCAATCGCCTCAGACCCAACCGGACAACTGTCCAAGGGCAATCGATGCCAGCGCATCGGCATGCGCCGAGCCGTCATTCAGCGCCGGGATGTAGCGGAACCGGCGGCCGCCTTGGGTGAGGAACACCGCGCGATAACGCAGCGCAACTTCCTCCAGGGTCTCGAGGCAATCCACGGCGAAGCCCGGACATGCCACGTCCAGGGTTTCGACGTCCTGGCGGGCAAGCTGCTCGATCATTTCGTCGGTGTAGGGGCGGAGCCACGGTTGCCGTCCCAGGCGCGACTGGAACGTCACCAGCAGGTCGTCGTCGTCGATCCCGAGCACGTCGCCGAGTCGGCGCGCGGTTTCGTGGCACTGGTCGGGATACGGATCGCCGGCCGCGGCATATTTCTCCGGGATGCCGTGGAAGCTCAGCAGCAATTTGTCGCCGCGTCCTTGTTCTGCCCAGTGGCTGCGCACGGCGCTGGCCAGTGCCGCAAGGTATCCGGCATCCGCATGATAGTCGTTGACGGTGCGCAGCTCGGGGAGCCAACGCAGGATTCGTGTCACCCGGTTCACTGCATCCAGCGCGGCGCCGGTGGAAGTGGCCGAATACTGCGGAAACAGCGGCAACACCAGCAGACGCCGTACGCCCGCCCGCATCAACTCGACGATCGCCTCGCGGACGGACGGCTCACCGTACGTCATCGCCAGCGCAGTGAGAACCTTGCCACCCGTACGTCGCGCGATTTCCGAACCCACGGCTTGTGCCAGCCGATCACTGAATACCAGCAGCGGCGAACCGTCGTTGCGCCAGACCTTCGCGTACGCCTCGGCCGAGCGGCGAGGCCGCGTGCGCAGGATGTAGCCGTGCAGCACCAGCCACCACAGCCAGCGGGGCGATTCCACGATGCGCGGGTCGGACAGGAACTCGGAAAGATAATCGCCGACCGCGTCAGCGGTGGGGGCGGCGGGCGTTCCCAGGTTCAGCAGCAACACCGCCGTACGCGCATGCGCGGTCGGTTGATCCGGAAAACCGAGGTAACGGGGCATGCGGCGGATTCCAGTTCGTCCGAGGCGGAGGCGGGACTGTGCAGTCTGCCACAGCGCGCCTGCGCCAGTCGGCAGTCATCCCATGGCGGGCTGCGGTACACTGGGCAGAAGCGGAAAGCCCGCGCCGCATCTTGTCGCGATGGGCATGATTCCGCACGAGGTTTTTATGGGTTTTGACAGCATCTGGCATTGGTTGGTCCTGCTTGTGATCGTGCTGGTGATTTTCGGCACCAGCAAGCTGACCAAGATGGGTCCCGATCTCGGCAACGCCATGCGCGGTTTCAAGAAGGCCTTCCACGGCGACGAGGAAGAGAAAAGCGCCGCCGCGTCCAGCGAGAAATTGCAGGCCGATCCGCCTCCCGCGGCCGGGACTGCGCATCAGGAACAGCGCGACTCGACCGAGTCGAAGCACGCTGAGTAGCTTGGGCGGTGCGCCGCGATGATCGAGCTCAGCTTTTCGAAGCTGCTGCTGCTGGCCGTGATTGCGCTGGTGGTGCTTGGGCCGGAAAAGCTTCCCAAGGCTGCCCGCATGGCCGGCGCAATGTTGCGCCGGCTGCGGCTCGGCTGGGAAAGCGTGCGCGGCGAAGTTGAACGCGAACTCGAGATCGAGGAGATCCGGCGTGCGGCGAAGGAAGCCGCCGATCGTGCCGATGCGATGCGCAAGGCCGCCGACACCGAAATGCATGCGGCACATGCGTCCGTGAGCCGGACCATTGCGGAAGTCGCGAATACCGCCGACACGCCGCAGGGCAGGCCTGCCGCCATTTCGAAGGAGTCGCACGATGGCGACGCCTGAGCGCGATCCCGACAAGGATTCCGGTTTCGATCTAGAGCAAGGCATTTTCTCGCACCTGCTCGAGTTGCGTTCGCGCCTGATCAAGGCCATCGCCTGCGTGGTGATCGTGCTGGTGTGCCTGGTTCCGTTCGCCAACCGGCTTTACACGTGGCTGGCCGAGCCGCTGGTGAAGCGCCTGCCGCACGGCGCGCATCTCATCGCCACGCAGGTGGCCAGCCCGTTCCTCACGCCGCTGAAGCTGGCGTTCTACATCGCGCTGTTCGTCAGCATGCCGGTGATCGTCTACCAGTTGTGGGC
>JAICIW010000418.1 GCA_025928735.1 Rhodanobacteraceae bacterium
ATCAGCAGCCATGGCGAATCGGCCTATGAGCTTTGAAAGCATGGCCCGCGAAACCGGCATGATCCGCATGGCAACGGCTGCGGATGCCGAAGCCATCTGCGCGATCTACAACCATTACGTCACCGACACGATCGTGACGTTCGAGGAGCAGCCGGTTCGGGCGGCCGATATGCGGTCGCGCATGACCGCGGTACTCGCAAAATTGCCGTGGCTGGTGTTCGAGTGCGACGGCGACCTTGCCGGCTACGCGTATGCCTCCCCGTGGAAGACGCGCATCGGCTACCGGTTTGCGGTTGAGAGTTCGATCTATCTCGCGCCCGCGCACACGGGTCGCGGATTCGGCGCTGCATTGTACCGCGCTCTGCTCGATGACCTGCGTGCGCGCAATATCCATTGCGTGATCGGCGGCGCCGCGCTGCCCAACCCGGCCAGCGTCGCCCTGCACGAAAAACTTGGCTTCGCCAAGGTCGCGCATTTTCGCGAGAACGGATTCAAGTTCGGCCGCTGGATTGACGTCGCATACTGGCAACGCCTGCTTTGAGCGTGCTTCAGGGGCGGTCCAGTGCCACGATCATCGCGCCCGTGCTGTAGACGACGCGATGACCCGGATGCATGGAGCCGCCGCCGCGCCTATGCTGCGGGCATGCGTGGTGCCAACCTTGCCCTGTTCGATGACACGCCGCTCGCCGGAACGCGCGAGCAACTCGCGCCCGGCGCCTGGGTGCTGCACGGCTTGGCGCTCGAACACGCCGACGCGTTGCTGCGGGAAATCGAAAGCATTGCGGCGCGCTCGCCGTTCCGGCATCTGGTCACGCCGGGCGGCAAGACCATGTCGGTGGCGATGACCAATTGCGGCGCGGTCGGCTGGTTCAGCGACCGGCGCGGCTATCGTTACGCGGCCATCGATCCGACAACGGGCAAGCGGTGGCCGCTAATGCCTGAAGCGTTTTTCCGGCTCGCGCGCGAGGCGGCAAGGGCGGCGGGCTTTGACGAGTACGCACCGGACGTGTGCCTGATCAACCGTTACGAAGTCGGCGCGCGCCTGACCTTGCATCAAGATCAGGACGAACGCGATCGCCGCGCCCCCATCGTGTCGGTGTCGCTGGGGCTGCCGGCCACGTTCCTGTTCGGCGGGCTCGCGCGGAGCAAACCGCAGCGTCGCGTGCCGCTGGTGCATGGCGACGTGGTGGCTTGGGGTGGGCCGTCGCGGATGCGCTATCACGGCGTGCTGCCCATCAAGGAGGGCGAGCATCCCCAGACCGGCGCGCGGCGCTACAACCTCACGTTCCGCGTCGCGCGCTGAGCTTGTCGGCTCTCGAGCTATGCACTAGATTGGTGCAATGGCGCGCACCAATCTGGATGCAGGGTCGATCGACGAACTGGCCACGGGCGTGGCTGGGCTGAATGCGGCGTTGCGGATCGTGCAGGCCAACCCCGCATTCGTCGAACACTCCGGCTTCGGGCTGTCGCGCGTTCTCGATCACACGCTCGCCGTGCTCAGGCCCGAGGGCGAACGTCTGCACGAGTGTGCGGCGCGGGCACTGCAGCACGGCGCCACGCTGCACCTGCGCGATGTCCTGGTATGTGTGATGCCGGGTCGCGAAGCGCGGCTGGATTTCACGTTCACGCCCGGAGGTGCCGGCGTGTGGGTCGAAGTGCATCCGGTCGCACCCGCCTCGGATGCCTCGCGGGTATCCGAATCGTTGCGCGGTTTCGCGCACGAAATCCGCAATCCGCTTGCGGCCATTTCGGGCGCGGCACAGTTGCTGGAACAACGCGCCGACGATGCGCGGCAGCGCGGG
>JAICIW010000228.1 GCA_025928735.1 Rhodanobacteraceae bacterium
TAGAGATACGCGGCCGGGTTGCCACCGGCCAATGCATAGCGGATCGCACGATGCACCAGCAGATCCGGATAGCGGCGGATCGGCGAGGTGAAATGGGTGTAGGCATCCAGCGCCAAGCCGAAATGCCCGTGGTTGGCAGGCTGGTAGCTGGCGAGGCTTTGCGCACGCAGCAACACGCTGCGGAACAACTCCGCATCGACACGATCGGCCACGCGTTTCAGCAGCGCGGCGAAGTCGCGTGGCTTCACGTCCGCGATCGGCGGCATCTTCAACTTGTATTCGCGCAGGAATGCCAGCAGATCTTCGTACTTGTCGGCCGGCGGCGGCGCGTGCACCCGGAACGGCGCCGGAATCTTCTTCTTCGCAATGAATGTCGCCGCCTGCACGTTGGCCGCGATCATGCACTCCTCGATCAGCTTGTGCGCATCGTTGCGTTCGTGCGAACCCAGCGACACCACCTCGCCCTTGTCGTCCAGCCGGTAATCGACTTCGCTGGTTTCGAACTCGATGGTGCCGCGCCGCTTGCGTGCCGCGTCGAGCGCCTTGTACAGCGCATGCAGGTGATCGACGTGAGGCAGCAGCTTGCCCATGGCTTGCCGCGCTTCCGCATCGCGCACGCCGATGGCCTGCCATACCGCGTCGTAGGTCAGCCGCGCATGCGAACGCATCACCGCGGGATAAAACTTTGCGCGTGTGACTTCGCCATCGCTGCCCACGTGCATGTCGCAGGCCATGCACAGGCGATCGACATCGGGGTTGAGCGAGCAGATGCCGTTCGACAGGGTTTCCGGCAGCATCGGCACCACGAAGCCCGGGAAGTATGCCGACGTGCCGCGTTTGAAGGCTTCCTCGTCCAGCGCGGTTTCGGGCTGCACGTAATGCGAGACATCGGCGATCGCAACGATGAGCCGGAAGCCGCCGCCGCGCGCCGGCTCGGCGTACACCGCGTCGTCGAAGTCACGCGAATCGGCGCCGTCGATGGTGACCAGCGGCAGCTTGCGCAAATCCACGCGGCCTTCGCATTCGGCCTGCGTCACCCGCGGTTCGACAGCCTCGGCCGCGCGCGTCACCTCGATCGGCCATTCGTGCGGCAGGCCATGGCTTTCGATCGCCATTTCCACGATCAGCGACGGCTGCAGCCGCTCGCCCAGGACCGAAACGATGCGCCCGATCGGTCCGCGCTGCGACGTCGGCGGCTCGGTAATTTCGGCCACCACGATCTGGCCCGCGCGCGCACCATTGCGCGCGTCCGGCGGAATCAATATGTCCTGGTGCAGGCGACGGTCATCGGGATCGACCACCATCACGCCGTGTTCCTCGACCACGCGGCCGACCAGCCGCGGCGCGCGCCGTTCCAGTACTTCGCGGATCGCGCCCTGCTGGCGGCCGCGACGGTCGACGCCGACCACCGACGCCAGCACCCGATCGCCATGCAGCACCTGGCGCATCTGCGCGGGCGAGAGATACAAATCGTCGCCGCCCTCATCGGGCCGCAGGAATCCATAGCCCTCGGCATTCGCCAGCACGGTGCCCGCGATCAGGCCGATGCGCTCGGCCGGCGCGAGCCCGCCGCGGCGGCTTTCCAGCAACTGGCCATCGCGCAGCATCGCGCGCAGGCGCTTGTCGAGCGCTTCGCGGCGTACATCGTCATGGATACCCAGCGCTTCGGCGATGGCATCCGCGCGCAACAGGCTGCCGCGCTCGGCCAGCAAGCCGAGGATCGCCTCGCGGCTCGGGATGGGATGTTCGTAGCGCTGCGCTTCGCGCTCGGCGTGGGGATCGGCGAAGGCTCCGTGCGCGTGCGGTTTCGCCGGCTTGCGCGCGGGTTGCGCCTTCTTCACGGGGCTGCGTGGCGAAGCTTCCTGCTTGCGCGTGTCGGGTTTGTTTTCTCCGCGCGGCTTGGGCGCGAGACGGGACGGCGGACGATTGCGTCTTGGCATTGCGCCAGCGTCGCGGAGCGGCGGCCTGAAAGCAAGTCCGCGCCCATGCGATGCCAGACCGCGCCAAGCCGTTCAGGAGATGGGGAAATCGTCGCCGCCACGCCTCGCCACCCAAGGAACCTCTGAACCTCTGACTTTGCTCGTCATCCCGGAATCGCGAAGCGATATCCGGGATCGGTGTTCGTTCTGGATCGGCTTGCCGATCCAGATGAACGGCAAACCGATTGACTCGCGCCATCCATGGCGCTCGCGCTGCGCGTCGCCTTCGGCGTTCGCGTTTGCAATCCTGCAGACGCAGTCGGGTTCCGCGGCGAAGAGCCGCGGCGGCCCCGGAATGACGAGAAAAACCAGAGATCTCCTACTGTACGACGAGGTCCTCGCCGTCTGGCACCAGCGTCACCGGCACCGCGAAGACCTCGTCGACCGGAAGACCGTTGGCCGTGGCCGCCTCACGAATCGCCTGTTCGCTGGGCCCCTCGTAGATGCAGAAAGTCACCGTCTTGTCGGCGGTGGCGTAGGACCGGATCCACTTCACCTGGTATTCCGCGTTGGTCGCGTTGACCTTGTCCTTGGCGGCTTCATCGAGGCCGTCGAGCGCACCGGCGGGAAAGGTGCGCCTGATGAGATAGCGATGCATGAGTTGTACTCCTCACGGGTGACGACGATGCTTGCGGCCGGCATGCAGCCTGCCGCGCATGCCAGGGAACTCTGCTTTGTGTCGGGTTCTGCATGGTCGCAGGCGTCGCCCGCTCCTGCGCGGACTATTGCAGGAGCGCGCGATACAGGTATCTCACAGTGCCGACAGGAACGCCACCAGATCGCTTTTCTGCTGCTCGGTCATGCCGATATTGAAACGCGTATCGTAGAAGTCCACGACATCCCGCAAGGTCGCGGCCGAACCATTGTGGAAGTACGGCGCGCGTGCGGCGAGGCCGCGCAGGTTCGGGCCCTTGAATTTGCCGATGTCCGCCCATTTGCCGGTCAGCATCGCGAGGCCGGGGTCGGTGGTGCGCACGACCTGGCCCGTCTTGATGTTGGTCAGCGTGTACAGCGGCATGTCGGGCGTGCGCCGGTTCGCGTCGGCAATGCCGATATTCAAAGGCGCGGCCACCGAATGATTGCCGATGTTGGGCGAGTCGTGGCAGGTGCCGCAGGTGCCGCGAATCACCGTCTGGCCGGTAGCGTCGTTCAAGCCGGCGACGCCGGTGATCAGGATCGGCAGCGAATCGAACAACTCCTGGCCGCGCGCAATCGCGGCTCGCGCCATCGAGCGCGGATCGAGGCGTCGCGACCGATCCGGTTCGCGCCAATGATCGAACAGCCGCATGACCTTCGGGTCGAACGGGTCGAGGCTCGGGTCGTTGCCGAGCGAGTCGTTGATGCCTATCCAGAATTTCTGCAGCGCGAGGATGTCGGCACCGCCCATGCCGTTGTCCTCGTTGAGAAGTCCGGCCTGGTTGTCGTAATACTGCGCGGTGACGAGGTGCAATTCGAAACCGACGATCGCGTCCAGCGTGGATTGGCTCGGCGCCAGCGCGGCCTGCTCGTGACCGAGCACCGCATGCAGGGCCTGCGACGCAAGGCTGAGGCGAAGGTCGCCCACGTTGATCCCGGCGTCCATCGGCGGCTTGAATGCAAGGTAGGTTTCCCGACCATCCCACATCACCGCGGTGTCCCAGATCAGGTTGGTCGCGGGCAGCGGGCGCCGGAACAACGAAAGCGCCTGCGCGCTGGCGTAATCGTACGGATCGTCGACTGCGGTCAGCTTGAATTCCGCATTCGCCGGCACTGGCAGGCTCACCCGGATCACGCCGTGGTCGAGCAGCATCGAGTAGGCCGCCGTGCGCGCAGCCAGCGTGGATACATCCGCCAGCGGTGAATTGGCACCATCGACCGGGCGAAAGATCGGGTCGGTGCCGCGCGTCATCGTGAAACGCTTGCGGACCTCGGCGGCCGAAATCGTCCAGCCTTCGGCTTGGCGGTGGCAGGAATTGCACGAGCGCCCGTTGCTGCCGAGGCTCTGGAAAAACGGACCGCCTTTGTCGATGCGGCCCGTCGGCGTGCTGGTCTGCAGCCAGCCGGAAACGTCGCGCGTGACCAGCCCATCCGCATGGGAAGGCATTGCGGCCTGCTGTGCGGGACTGCCGGCAGCCACGGTAAGCAAAGCCACTGCAGCCACCGAACGGAAACGGCCGCCTGACCGCGGCAAGTGTCGATCGAACATCGCGCTGTTCTCCCTATGCGGATGGGCATCAGGAAGAACACCGTCCCGGAACATATTGCGACACGCGTTCGCGCGTGACCCGCGACGTGATCAATGCATCAGGACCCCACACGCACCGGCGGGACGGCGCAGCGCCGCCCGCACGCCGGCAAGTTCGGGATGCGCGGCAAGACCGTTTGCTTCAATGATTGCGCCCGCCGCCTGCACTTGCGCGGAGGCGCCGGTGCAATCGCCCGTCTGGGCCGTGGCGATGGCCAGCCACAACTCGGCGACAAGACGGCGCGGGTGCGAAGGCTGCAATTCGATGCTGGCGCGCCGGATCGCATCAGCCA
>JAICIW010000090.1 GCA_025928735.1 Rhodanobacteraceae bacterium
AAGACGGCGCCGTAGTGCTCCACTTCGTAGAGCGCGTTGTCGACCATGTCGAGCGCGAGCTTCTGATGGAGATCGGCGACCAGCCCGAGCACGATGAAATAACTGTCCCAGCCGTACATTTCGTTGAACATGCCGCCTGGTACGACGTACGGATGCGGGACATAAAGCAGGCCCTGCGCAGGCAGGGTGGTCGGATCGAAATCGCCGAGTTGCTTGATGGGCGCGGGCAGGTTTTCGATGCGCACGCCGCAGCGCTTCGCACTCTTTTCGAGAGACGCCGGGGTCGTGACACCCGCGGGCAGGTACACGACCGAGTGCGACGGCACCTTGGGATCGATCAGCGCCCGGCACTCGTTCACCGAACGCGTGAGGGTGCTCCAGGCGTGGTCGATGTAGCCGCGCGTCCTGGCGGGATCGGGCGTGGCCGCGCTGACGGCGGTGGCGAACAGCGTGAAGGCGAAGACGACGAAAAGCGAACGGACTTTCATGGCAGGTTCCTCTCGATCGTGCGTGCGTGCATCGGTGCCGGCCGACGGACCGACGCGTCCTTGCCGCGATGCTTTCGGCGATGCATCGCGTAGTGCAGACTACCGGCGTTTGCGTTGACGCGATTTCGGCCGCGGTGGCGCGGTCGAACCGCGAACCACCAGCTCCGGATTGAACCCTTCGTTGTCGACCGGCTCGTCCCGGATCCTTGCGATCAGCATGCGGGTGGCGCGCTCCACGATGATGTCGGCGCGCTGTCGCGCGGTGGTGAGCGGCGGCCACGAATGGCGCGAGAACGGACTGTCCTCGAATCCGGCGATCGATACGTCATAGGGCACGCTCAGCCCGGCGGATTGCGCAGCGGCCAATGCACCCGCGGCGATCTCGTCGTTGCATCCGAAGATGGCGGTGGGCGGCTCGGCCAGATCGAACAACCGGCGTGCGCCGCGGAAACCGTCGTCGAACACGTAATCGCCTTCGACCATCAGTTCGTCGCGTATCGGAAGGCCGTAATGCTGCAGCGCGTCCTTGTAGCCCTTGAGGCGCTCGGCACTGGCGTGATGACGCTTGCCACCTTGCAGAAAACCGATTCGCATGTGCCCCAACTGCAACAGGTGCGTGGTGATCGCGTAGGCGGCGTCGCGATCGTCCACGTACACGCAGGGGATATCGTCGCGGGGATCGCGTGCCGCGGAAATGATGCGGACGAAAGGGATGTGGTAACCAGCCAGCTTGCGCAACGCCCTGGTGCGTTCGGATACCGGCGTCGTCAGTACCAGTCCCGAGATGCGCGAGCGGTGCACGAAATCGCGCAAGTCCTCGGCCAGCGTCGACGCGGTGGAATCGCAGGGCCGAATCTGCAGGCCGAAATGCATGTCGTCGCACGCCGCGAGCGCACCCTGTTGCATCGCGATGATGTAGTACGCGTTGGGATTGTCGAACACCAGGCCGATCGTGTACGCGTGCGCGCCGCTCAGGCCGCGCGCCAGCAGGTTGGGGCGGTAATCGAGTGCCTCGATGGCGCGCAGCACGCGCTCGCGGGTTTCCGGGCGCACTGATCGCTCGCCGTTGGCGACGCGCGAAACCGTCTTCGCGGAAACGCCCGCCTGCTTGGCAACGTCATCGAGAGTTGCGGAGCCCACCTGCGGATCCTTTTCGCGAGACTGGTGTCTTTGGTCAGCGACCATGACAGCGCTGTCACGCTGCCTCCCGAACCACAGTGTGGCACAGGTTCGAATTTTGGCAACCACTCCGATTCGGCGCGAATCGGGCATTGCAGTACGACGTGCAGGATCCGCATCACATCGGCACATTGACGTATTTTTCGGGCGTCATCCGGCGCGGTGCCGCCCGGGTGCGACCGTCCAGCCGTGATGCACCGCACAATTGACAGCGCTGTCTTTATTGGCGCAGACTCCGGCCGCGTCCTCGGGGAATGATCGGTATGAATGCGGATACCGCTGTCGTTCGTTGGAGCCGGCAAATCTGTAGTGGCAAGCAACCGCTTTCGTTCGCGCAAGCGGCGCGTGTGTGCGCATGGATTGTGCACAGCCCGGGACTCCAGAACTGCGCGACCCGCCCCATGCCGTGACACCGAGCCGGCTGAACCTGCATCCGGATGATTCGCTCAAGTCGCCGCCGCGCGGCTTGTCGTTCCACCAGAAGAAAGGGCGCACCAGACGCCCGCCAACCATTCCCATCGCTGGAGGTAAATCATGAAGAACGACAAGTTGATCCGACTGGCGCTGACCAGCGCCATCCTTGCGGCGCTGTCACCGATCGCGTGGGCATCGCCCGGCGGCAACCCGGATGCGGGAGCGGCAACCGGACAGACCACGGGCAACGTCGCCGCGCAAGCCACGACGCCCAATCAGAAATCCAAACAGGAAAAAACCCAAACCCTGCAGGCGGTGGTGGTGACGGCCAGCGCGATCGGCGTCAAGAAACTGGATGCGAGTTACAGCATCGTGTCGGCGAATCGCGAGGAAATCCGCCAGTCCAACCCCGTCAGCGTCGCCGATCTCCTGAAGATCTCCCCCGGTATCTGGCCCGAATCCACCGGCGGCCAGACCGGCGCCAACATCGAGATCGCGGGCTTCCCCGGCGGCGGCGACGCGCCATTCTTCACGAACATGATCAACGGCTCGCCGATCTACGGCATGCCGTCGTTGTCGTTCATGGATTCGAGTTCGTTGTTCCGGCTGGACGACACCATCGAACGCGTCGAGATCGTGCAGGGCGGCCCGGGCGCGGTGTTCGGTCCCGGCCAGATGGGCGCGACCGCCAACTTCATCCTGCGCCAAGGCACGGCCGAGCCCTCCGGTGATGTCGGCGTCACCTACGGTGACGAGGGCCTGTGGCGTGTCGACGGTTTCTACGGCTTCAAACTGGCGGACGGTTGGTTCGCGAGCATCGGCGGCTTCTATCGCATGTCCGACGGCGTGCGTGATCCGCAGTTCAAGGCCGACAAGGGCGGCCAGCTCACGGCCACGTTGACCCACGATTGGGACAACGGCTCGTTCATGCTGTGGGCGCGCAAACTCGACGACAAGAACCAGTTCATCACGCCGATCCCGATGATCCAGGGTTCGGGCGACAACTTCTCTGGCTATCCCGGATTCGATCCCTCGACCGGCACGTACTACAGCAAGGCGATCCAGCACGTGCAGGTGCCGAACCCGCTGGGCTATCTCGAGAACGCGGATCTCGCCAATGGCCGCGGTGGCAATCTCAACTACTTCGGCGGCAGTTTCGATACCACATTGGGCAGCTGGACAATCTCGGATCACTTCCTGTACTTCGGCGGCGACTTGCCGACCAACGCGCTGTTCTCCGGTCCCAACCCCAAGCCGCTGAATTATTATCTCTACGGTTGCAACGTCCCGCAGCCGACCGGCTACTGCAACGCCGACGGTTCTGCGGTCGACAGCGACAACCTCGGGTATCCGGCCACCCGCACCGTGACGGCGACCTTGCCCGACGGCACGGTGGTGCCGCTGGACCAGAGCGTGATCCACCAGGGCTGGTGGTTCATCCAGAAGCGCTTGAAGAGCCTGAACAACGACCTGCGGATCAGCAAGGAAATCTTCGATGGCAACACGGTGACGGCCGGCGTCTATCTCGCCCGCTACACCGACCACGACAACTGGTCGCTGGGCAACCAGATGCTGATGCTCAACCAGCCCAACACCAAGCCGATCGGACTGACCTACACCGAGGGCGGGCAGACATATGTAGTCGCGAACCCGCAGGGTTTCGTGGACTTCGGCGGCAACTACAACATCGTCGAGGCCGGTACCGCCACCAACAAGGCGTTCTACCTGTCGGACTCATGGACGATCGGGCCATGGCTGCTGCAGGCCGGCGGGCGCATCGAGAACACCAACGTCTACCAGCGGACCTGCAATCGTTCATCCGTTGATCTCGACGGCAATCCGAACACGCTCTACGACAATGCCACCCCGGTGTGCAACGGCACCTGGGACATGGAGCATTACGACAAGACCCATCCGTCGTTCACCGCCGGCGCGAACTATGAGTTCAACGATCACATGAGCGCATACGTGCGCGCCAACACCGGCGGGCACTTCAACGATTTCGACAACGGCATCCGCGGCGCCGGCGGCAATTTCGCGCCGATGCAGAAGATCAAGAACCTGGAAGCCGGCTTCAAGTACGGTTCGCAAACACTGTTCGTGGACGTCAGCATCTACCACCGCCTGTTTACTGGATTGCAGTACCAGGAAACCACCACGGGCGGCGTGCCGATCGGTACGATTTCCAACTACGGCGCCAATACCCATGGTCTCGATTTCAATGGCACATGGTCGCCGATCGAGAACCTGCACCTGAAGCTGGTTGCTGATTACATGGACGGGCACTACACGCACCACAATGCCTGCGCGCCGATTACCGACGTCAACGGCAACACCTTTTGCGTCAGCTTCAATGGCGCCCCGATACAGCGTCAACCCAAGGTTCGCTACCTGTTCATGCCCAGCTACACGCTGCCCACCAGCTGGGGCAACATCACGGGATTTCTGACCTGGGAACACGCGGGCCAGCGGTACGAGGACCAGACCGGATTGCAGCCGCTGGGTACGTTCCACACGCTCGGCGCGGGTCTGTTGGCTGACGTGGGACCCAACTGGCAGTTCCGCCTGCAGGGCACCAACCTGACCAATGCGATCGGCCTGACCGAAGGCAATGCGCGCATTACCGGCAGCAGCGCCGGCATCGGCGGGGTGCTGATGGCCCGCCCGCTCACGGGACGCGAGGTGTATTTCCAGGCGAAGTATCGCTTCTGAAGCCCGCCATGGTGACCCGGATCGCGCTTGTCGCGATCCGGGTCCGGACAGCGATGTGGCAGATGACACTCGGCGGACCGCGCTCTAGCGTCGCGGGTTGCTATCGCGTGCTGCTGCGCACCAACCCGATCGGAGCATTGCGATGAGATTCCGCCCATTCCTGCTTCCGTGCTTGCTGATGCTCGCGTCCCCGGCGCCGGTCTTCGCGCAGACTGCAACCGATCCGGGCTTTTTGCTCACCGCCACGGCCAGGAATTTCGGCGCGTACTTTCCGTCGTACCTCGCCAACGGCTACTTCTCGACCATGACCTCGGTGCGCGGCACCGAGCCCGACCGGGCCTACATGGTCGCGTTCATGGATTACACCAGGGACGACATTTCGCGTCCGGCTGCCATCCCGGGCTGGAGCGAGATCGACTACAACCCCGGTCCGGGCTGGATGAATTCGACGCGACTCGACCCGAAGATCTTCTCGGATTATTCGCAGACCTTGAACATGCACGACGGTACGCTGACCACACGCTACCGCTTCGACTACGCCAACAAGGCGACCGACGTAAAGGTAGAAACCTTCGTCAGCCAGGCCGATCACCACCTCGCCGGCACGCGCATTTCGATTACTCCGCAGTTCGACGGCAAGGTGCAACTGCGGTTTCCGTTCCGCCTGTGGTCGGGCCACCAGCCGCGCTTTCCGATCGCCAGCATGACCGGCGACCAGATGATCGACGCGGTGATCGCGAGCGGACAAAATCTGAATGACAAACCGGTGCCGACACCCGATCGCGCGGCGGTCTGGTATCCGGGCACCACCCGCGTCATCAATGACGGCGGCGACACGCAACAACTGACGTTGTGGCTGGATGGCCAGGCGGTGAACGGCTTGAAGATGGCGGAAGCCGCGGCCATCGAATTGCCGCGTGGCCTGAAGATCGAGAGCGTGAAGCTGCGGAAGACTTCCGACGTGCTGTCGCTCGAGGTCGCCGTCGACGTGCGCAAGGGCGAAACCTACACGTTCACCAAATACATCGCGGCATCGCGGCAGGACTGGGGTGGCGATGCCAAGGCCGATCTTGCACTTGCACTGAAGGCGCGCACGACAGGCTTCGACAAGCTGCTCGCGCGCCACGTCGCGGCGTGGCATGACCTCTGGAAAGCCGACATCGTGGTTGACCACGATGAAACGGTGCAGCGCGCGTTGCATTCCGACCTTTACTACATCCTGTCCAACACCACGGCCGGCACCGCCTGGTCGGTGGGCGCCTGTGCGCTGACTCCGAACTATGCCGGCCACGTGTTCTGGGATGCCGACTCGTGGGTATTTCCCGCGTTGTTGTTGCTGCATCCCGAACGCGCCAAGTCGATCGTGATGTTCCGGCACCGCACCATGCAGGGTGCGCGCGAACGTGCCGCGCAATACGGCGTGAAGGGGCTGATGTATCCGTGGGAATCGGACCCACAGAAGGGCATCGACGCCACGCCGCATTTCGCCTACGAGGTATATCGCGAGGTCCACGTCAACGCCGACATCGCGATCGCGCAGTGGCAGTACTGGCTCGCGACCGGTGATCGCGCCTGGCTGAAGCAATACGGCTGGCCGGTGATCGAAGGCATTGCCACGTTCTGGAAAAGCCGCGTGACGTACAACAAGGCGAAGGACCGTTACGAGATCGCGCACGTCACCTCGACCGACGAGGCCTACAACGACGTGCTCAACGACACCTTCACCAACGCCGCGGCGGCCAAGGCGCTGCGGATCGCGACCAAGGCCGCCGCGCTGGTCGGCGCGAAGCCGGACCCTGCGTGGGCCGAAATCGCGGACAAGATGTACATCCCGTTCGATGAGAAGGCGCAGCGCCACTACGACTTCGATCCATCGGTGCCGCACGACAAGGTGACGTGGTGGGGATCGTCACTGATCTTCCTGATGTATCCCAATCTCGACATGCCGATGTCGCCCGAAGTTCGGCGCAACGATTTCGACTTTCAACTGCAGGCACTCGAGACCCATGGCGATAATCCGAACGAGATGATGATGGTGATGATCACCGTCGGAGCCGCCGAAGTCGGCGACGCCAAGGCCGTCGGCTACTGGATCCACCGCAACCTCCAGGGCTTCCTGCAGCCGCCGTTCAACGTGCGCACCGAGACCGCCACCAACAATGCGGGTTATCTGCTCGCGACTTCGGCGGGGTTCGTGCAGAACTTCCTCTATGGCTTGAGTGGCCTGCGCATCAATGATGAGGGACTGGACCAGGCCTACGCACCGGTGTTGCCGCCGGGATGGAAGTCGGTGACCCTGAAGGACGTCACCTTCCGCGGCAAGCACTACGATATCGGCATTCAGCGTGGCGCTGACGGCAAGGTCGAACTGACCCGCGAGGCGAAGTGACATGGTGCGGCGACGGCTGGTTTTGTCGCGCAATGTCCGGGCCGCGGCATTTCGTCATTCCGGACGCGGTACAGCCGCGATCCGGAACCTGCTTTTTCGTGTGTCACGAGGAGCGGATTTCCTCGCTCCTCAAAGTGCGGTCATCCATGACCGCTTCCCGCTTCGGGTTCCGCGCCTCGCGCGGTTCCGGAATGACGAGAGATTTTTCTTTTCTGGGGACTTCATGAAACCTGCGCGTTCCAATTTCCGACGACTGATCCTGATCGCGCTGATGTGCATTGCGCCCATCGCCGGAGCGGCGATGGATCCGAGCTTCCTTCTCACCGCGACCGCGAAGAATTTCGAAAGCTATTTCCCGGGCGAACTCGCGAACGGTTACGTCTCCACGTTCACTTCGCCGCGCGGCACCGAGAGCAACCTGTCGTACCTCATCGCGTTCATGGATCACGGCAAGGACGACATCGCCCGGCCCGCGGCGATCCCCGGCTGGACCGGCATCGACTATCGCATG
>JAICIW010000329.1 GCA_025928735.1 Rhodanobacteraceae bacterium
CATCTCGGTCTTGCAATAGCCTGGCGACACGCTGTTGACGGTGACGCCTTTCTTCGCGACTTCGCGGGCCAGCGCCATGGTGAAACCGTGCATGCCTGCCTTGGCCGCGGAGTAGTTGGTCTGGCCGAACTGGCCGGTCTGACCGTTGACCGAACTGATGTTGACGATGCGGCCGAAGTTGCGCGCCGTCATCCCGTCGACGGTGTTGCGGCACATGTTGAACACGCCGTCGAGGTTGACGTGCATCAGGTCCGTCCACTGCGCCTGGCTCATCTTCTTGAGCGAAGTGTCACGGGTGATCCCGGCGGCGTTCACCACGATGTCGATGCTGCCGTACTTTTCGGTGAGGTGATTCACCAGGTTTGCGCAATCATCGAAGTTCGCGACGTCGGCGGGGGCGAACACGATGTTGCCGTCGTACTCACGGGTTTCCTCGCGGAATGCGGCAAGGCGTTCCTGGCGGTTGCCAAGGTCGGCGGCGACTACCTGACGGCCGTCTTCCGCGAGTCGTTTGCAAATGGCGGTGCCCAGCCCGCCGATGCCGCCGGTGACGACGGCTACACGTTTGGTCATTGAGGTTTCTCTTTGAAATGGGGACGCAACCGTCCGTGATCGCCAGAACGGAGAGCGGTCCTCCATGACCTGCCTGACGCACAGCTTATGCCGCGCAGCGGCATGTGTTGCGTTGCAGCAATCGGGCGATGGTACGGAGCCGGTGGCGAGGTGTCAACGGCGCTTGCGCGCGGATTTCTTCTCGTCCGTGTCCGGTTCCGGAGCGGGCTTCGCCGCGGGCGCGGCGCCGGGCTGCAGCGACTTCCACAGATCGATGTTGCGTTCCGTGACGTCGTTCAACATCGACCACGGCGTCTGGCCCAGCAGGTTGTTCAACTGGTCGCGGAACTTGTCCTGCTGTTCGAGGAACACCTTGAGGCTGTTCTCGAGGTAGCCGCCCACGAAGCCCTGCATGGCATCGCCGTAGAAGCGGATGATCTGCGAAAGCAGGGTGGTGGAAAAGATCGGCTGTCCGTGCTGTTCGTGCTCGGCGATGATCTGCAACAGCACCGCACGGGTGAGGTCGTCATTGGTCTTGGCGTCGCGCACTTCGAACGGCTCGCCGGACAGGACCAGCTGCCGCACTTCCTCCAGCGTGATGTAGCTGGACACGCGGGTGTCGTACAGCCGTCGATTCGGATATTTCTTGATGACGCGCGGTGATGCCATGCGGCAAAGCTAGCACGGTATGCGGCGGCGCACCAGCGAGGTGTGGGGGCTCAGGGCGGCGGTCCTGAACCGTCGCCGATGGTGCCCAACGGCAACACGGCATGGCCATGAATTTCGTTCACGACTTCTGCCGCGGCAATGTAGATGCCGACGATGGCGGTGACGAGTCCGAGATAGCCGCCGAGCACCGTCAGGGCGCCGACGTGCGTCCACTGCGCCAGCGCGAGCATGAGCAACGCCAGCCACAGGCCAAGCGTGAACAACATTCGCGCAACGCCGTCCCGGCACGCGGCCAGCCACAGGCAGAACACCAGGAACGCCCACACGATGTAATACCAACCGAGGAAACCCGGCGTCGCGGAATAGTCAAATGCCATCGCGTGTCGCGACAGCGCGGCCACCCACCAGTATGCGGCAAAGGTGAGGAACAGCACCGCGTCGAGCGTGTAACCGCGCACCGCTTGTCCGATGCCCGCAAGCGCCAGTACGCACCCGCCCAGCACGGCAGCAAGCAAAGGCAGCAGCACGTTGCCGGGTTGCCCGTACAGCAACGGCACAAGCGTGATGCCGGGCTGATCGAACCAGCCTGCCGAACCCATGCTCGCCAGCCACAGGGTCAACGCAAATGCGGCGTAACCCAATGCGGAGACATTTGCGGTTTTGTGCATGCCGACCCTCCAGGAGCCCCGCCTTGCGCGTTGGCTCAAGGCACGCGTCGGGCGTTCGGGACTTCTGCACGATTATCGACACGCCGCGTGTAGAAACAGTCACGACGTGACATGCGAGGGTGACGCCATTCACGGTTTCGCGATGCCGGCCTGCGCGATGGCGATGCCATCTTCGGGCGCGTGCAACTTGCGCGCGGGTATCGCGAATTCGATCTCGAGTTCGTCCCAGAGGTCCAGCATCTTCAGGTAGATGCGCTGCTGGATTTCGGCATACAGGTTGTAGCTCGGATCGAGCACGTAATACACGAACTCGAAATCCAGTCCATAGTCGCCGAAGCCGGAAAGCGCGCCGCGATCGAAGCGGGTCTGCGTCTCGCCCTCGATGATGGCGCGCACCCGATCGACTGCGTCGGGAATACGCTCATGCGGCGTGTCGAACGGCAGACGGAAGTTGAACAGCACGCGGCGCTCCTGGCGGCGCGAATAATTGTGGATGAGGTTCTTCAACAGCACCGAGTTGGAGATCGCCAGCTCTTCGCCGGACAGCGACGCGATCCGCGTGGACTTGATGCCGACCTTGGTGACGGTGCCCATTTCGTCGCCGAAGGCGATGAATTCGCCGACTTCGAATGGCTTGTCCAGCCCGATCGCGATGGACGAGAACAAGTCGGTCAAAACGTTCTGCAATGCCAGCGCCACCGCCACGCCACCGACACCGAGGCTCGCGACGAACGCGGTGATGTTGACGCCGCCTTCCGCCAGCAACGCCAGCACCAGCGTGATCCACACCACGAACTGCACCCCCCAGGTGAGCACACCCAGCATCACGGGATTCACCGGGCGGGTGGTTTCCTCTGACGTCGAGCGGTGCAGCCACGCCACCACCAGCGCGATGATCCACAGCGCGATCTGGATGCCCACCAGTGCGTAGGTGATCAGGTGCAAGCCATCCTGCACCGTCCAGCGCGGCGTCTTCCCGGCGCTTGCGGCGGCATCGCCGAAATGCAGAAAATCCAGCGCGATCGCGATCGCGATCAGCAGCAGCAGCCAGCCTCGCGTCGCTTCGGCCACGCG
>JAICIW010000372.1 GCA_025928735.1 Rhodanobacteraceae bacterium
CGACTGCGAGCGATCGGGATCCCACAGTTGCAGGATCGCGGCCTGCGCGAAGATGTCGGTGCTGCCGAGGCTGGCCGGATGCTGCGGGTTGCCCTCGACCTTGGTGGGCCGGCCCTGGTTGTCGCGTACCAGAACGCCTTGCGCGTAGCCATTGCGCGTCAGCGTGGTTGCGAAATAGCGCGGCAAGCCATCGACCTGTCCGATGGGCTTGTGCACGTACGGCACGATCTGCGTGCGCGGCGGATGGCTGCATCCTGCGAGTCCGGCCAGCGCCAGCGAGGCGCCCATGAGTTTCAGGAAGTCACGCCGGTCCAGCGAGGCCGCCTCCGCAAGCCGCGGATGTTCCGTACGAAGCCACGCACGAAAGCCCTCGGAATCCGCCAGTTCTTCCAGTGAGCGCCAGAAACGTGGCCCACGCTGGCCCGCGAGCTTCGCGCGGATCGCGGCGGGATCGACGCGTTCATCGAAACCGGTAGTCGACGTCATCGGTGGCATGTCGAACAATCCGTGAGCCGGCGTTTGTCGATGTGGTACTTGCGCATCAGGACCGCGCCCAGCGCCAACTGGTCCTTCGCGTGCCAGTGCAGGTTGAACACCTCGTCGCGCGGGCGCAGGTGTTTTTCGGGATCGCGATGGCAGGCGAGGCACCACTGCATCGTCAGGTGTTCGTTGCGCGCCATCAGCGGCATCTCGTCCACCGGCCCGTGGCAACTCGCGCAGCCGATGCCTTTCGCAATGTGGATGCCGTGGTTGAAGTAGACAAAGTCGGGCAGCTTGTACACGCGCTGCCAGTGCAGCGGCACGCCGCTGTCGAACGCGGTGAGCAACGGCGCCAGCACCTTCTGGTGCGTGTACAACTGCGAATGGCAGGTCATGCAGGTCGACAGCGGCGGGATGCCCGCGAACGCGGATTGTTCGACCGATTGATGGCAATAGCGGCAGTCGATGCCGTCGTCGCCCACGTGGTGCTTGTGGCTGAAAGGCACCGGTTGCTCGATTGGATCGTGCACGCCTACCGGATTGGCCATCGCCCAGCGCCACAGGAAAGCCCATGACACGAAGCTGATCGCCACCGCGATGAGGCACAGTTGCACCCAGAACGCGAACCGCTTTGGAAATAGCTGCGCCACGCCGCTCCCGTTTCGTTCGCGAAGCCAAGCGCCGAATGCAGGACTCCATCGGCGTGCCGGTGTCGATTTGCGCGCACGCAATCGCCGGGCGTGTGCGACGCATCAAGTCTGCGACTCGAAACGTGCAGATGCCGTGAGAGCACGCACGCAGCTTCTCCGATTGTGGAACTGGTTGTGACGCATGGTTGACGTGTCCTTCACCGGAACAGACCCACAATCGCCGGGTCTTCGTGAATGAAAAAGCGAGCGCATGGACAAGCGCAGTCACACGGATGGTGAAATTCGCGCGGCGCAGGACTGTGCGTCCCCGTCGCGCCGTTCTTTCCTTGTGGGCGGCGCCGTGGTGGTGTCCAGCAGTTTTTTGCTCGCCGGCTGCGACGGCAGCGAATCGATGCGCGCACCGGCGGCGCCGCGCTTCTTCGAAAACGACGAACGCAACTTCGTGCGTGCCGCGATAGACCGGTTGATCCCGAAGGACGCGCTTGGCGCGGGCGCGGTCGAGGCGGGCGTGGACGACTTCATCGATGCGCAACTGGCTGGGCCGTTCGGGCAGGCGGCCGGGATCTACATGCGTGGACCTTTCCGGCTCGGCGCGACCGAGCAGGGTTATCAATTGCCTTTCACGCCCGCGCAGGTTTACCGGCTCGCGATCCAGCGGGTGAACGAGCATTGCCGGAAACAATTCGGAAACGCCTTCGCACAACTGAGGCCCGACCAGCAAGACACGATCCTGCATGCGCTCGAGGACGGCAAGATCGACCTGGGCGAGATTCCATCGGCCAACTTCTTCAATCTTCTTTGGGGAAACACCAAGGAAGGTTTCCTGGCCGACCCCATCTACGGCGGCAACCGCGATTTCGCCGGCTGGAAACTGATCGGCTATCCCGGTCCGCGCTACAACTACACCGACGATATCGAACAGTTTGGAAAAGCCTACGAACCGCCGTTCGTCAGCCTCGGCGGCGAACATCCGGTCATGTGCCGCCTGAGCGATTCGCCGACCGGCCGCTTCCGCGGCCCCGGTTGCGAATACGCGCAGATGCCGCCGAAGGTGCACTACGACGCCTTGCTCGAAAAGAACGGCAGCAAGACATGGCCGGCGGGAAGCCTGTGATGGCCAAGAAGCTTCCCGAGGTGGATGTGGTGCTGGTTGGATTCGGCTGGACGGCAGCGGTCATCGCGCAGGAACTCACCGAGGCCGGGGTCAATGTGCTTGCGCTCGAACGCGGAAGCTGGCGCGACACGGTGCCGGATTTTTCCGTCACCCACATCCAGGACGAACTGCGTTACGCGGTGCGCAAGGAAATCTTCGAGCAGACGCGCCGCCAAACGATGACCTTCCGCGACAAGCCGGATCAGCTCGCG
>JAICIW010000219.1 GCA_025928735.1 Rhodanobacteraceae bacterium
CCCGCGAAATTCACTTGGCGCATGTTCTCGGCCTTGCCGGTGAGCTCGTTGGGGTTCTTCTTCGACGGGCCGGTGACGAGGATGCGTTGCGTGCTGCCGACCATCGCTTCGCTGATTTTCGCCGCGTGGAAGTTGATCGCGTTCTGCAACGTCGCCAGGCGTTCGTGCTTCACCGCGCCCGGTGTCGGATCGAACAAATTCGATGCCGGCGTGCCGGGGCGTTTCGAGTAGATGAACGAGAACGACTGGTCGAAGCCGACGTCCTCGATCAATTGCAGCGTCTGTGCGAAATCGGCATCGGTTTCGCCGGGGAAGCCGACGATGAAATCCGACGAGATGCAGATGTCGGGTCGCACCGCGCGCAGTTTCGCGATCTTCTCCTTGTACATCGCCGCCGTGTAGTTGCGCTTCATCATCATGAGTATGCGATCGGAACCCGACTGCACCGGCAGGTGCAGGAAGTTCGCGAGCTTGGGCACATCGCGGTACGCGGCGATGAGTGAGTCGGAGAATTCCAGCGGGTGCGAAGTGGTGAAGCGGATGCGTCCGATGCCGTCGATCTCGGCGATCGCGCGGATCAGCAGCGCCAAGTCTGCGGTGCCGCCGTCGAACATCGGCCCGCGATAGGCGTTGACGTTCTGGCCCAGCAGGTTCACTTCCTTGACCCCCTGTTCGGCCAGCGAAGCGACTTCGGCCAGCACGTCGTCGAACGGGCGCGAAATTTCCTCGCCGCGGGTGTAGGGCACCACGCAGAACGAGCAGTATTTCGAGCAGCCTTCCATGATCGACACGAACGCGCTCGGGCCTTCCGCGCGCGGCTCGGGCAGGCGATCGAACTTCTCGATCTCGGGAAAGGAAATGTCGACTTGCGGCTTGCCGGTTGCGCGGCGCGCGTCGATCAGGTCGGGCAGGCGGTGCAGGGTTTGCGGACCGAACACCAGATCGACATACGGCGCGCGCTCGACGATTGCCGCGCCTTCCTGCGAGGCCACGCAGCCGCCGACGCCGATCAGCACATCCGGATTCGCCTGCTTGAATTCCTTCCAGCGGCCGAGTTGGCTGAACACTTTCTCCTGCGCCTTTTCGCGGATCGAGCAGGTGTTCACCAGGATCACGTCGGCTTGCGATACGTCGTCCGTGCGCACCATGCCGCGCTCGGCCGCGAGTACCTCCTCCATCTTGCGGGAGTCGTACTCGTTCATCTGGCAGCCGTGGGTCTGGATGAAGAGTCTTCCGGAATCGGTTTTTTTCGATCCGGATTTGGCAGGGGCACGGGCGGGTGTGTCGGCCATCGGGAATGCGGAACGCGCTGAAACCCGCATTGTAGCGGGGTTCCAGGATGCGGTCGGCGCGGCGCGGCGCATCGCCGACGGGAACGGCCAGCGGCTTCACCGTCGCGATGTGCGCCGGCGCGCGCTTTGGGTATCAAACACTTGGCAGCGAGCGCCCGTCGGCGCACACTCGGGCCCCATGAACGCCATGCTCCGCCCGGGGGTGCGCAGCGGCCGGCAAACCGGGGCCCTGTCCGAAAAATCGTTCCACCTCTCATGGGTGGCGGTGGCGTGCGCGCTGCTGATGGCGAGCGGATGGGCGGGACCTGTCGCAGCCAGCGTGTTGTATCGCTGCGTCGGCAGTCACGGTGAAATCGCGTACGTCAGCCACACCGTCGGCTACCGCGACTGCACGAAGCTCGGCGCATGGGCCGCGCCGCGCGCGCACGCGATCAAGGCGAGCCTGCAGACCACCCGTCCGCGCAACCAGCCGAGCGGCACCGTGCTGCCGGGCAAGCCGCCGCACGAGGTCAAGGCCAATCCGTCGGTGCTGAAGGTGATGCCGCTGGGCGAGGACAACGCGATCAAGGTGCAAAAGCTGGTTCGCAAGCAGGCTTGGCAGCCGCTGCCGGTCGCGATCCTGGATACGCTGGGCGGGCGCGTGTTGCCGCAGTTGCTGGGCGTCGAGCCCGCGTCATCGGTTCCAGCCGCGGAACCCGCGCCCGTCAGCAGCGTGCCAGAACCGGGTCCCGGGACGACCGTACCGATCCCGTTGAAGCTGGATGCCGACGCAACGAAACCGCCCAAACGCGGCGCGGTGTATCGCGTGGTGCAGAAAAACGGCAGCGTGCTCTACACCAACGTCGCGTCGCTGGCCAAAGGCCATGACGCCAAGATGCTGTTCACCTACATCGTCGAATGCTACGCCTGCAACGTGCATTCGAAGATCGACTGGAACACCGTGCCGTTGCAACTTGCGGCGTACGGCGACGACATTCGCTCGGCCGCCAAAACCAGCGGCGTGAACGCCGCGTTGCTGCGCGCGATCATCCACGCCGAATCCGGGTTCAACGCGCGCGCGCTTTCATACAAGGGCGCGCAAGGCTTGATGCAGTTGATGCCGGGTACGGCGTCCGACCTTGGTGTCGGCGACGCCTTCGATCCGGCCGAAAACATCTCGGGCGGGGCGCGTTATCTTGCGCTGCTGCTGCGCGACTACCACGGTGACGTGAAGCTTGCGGCGGCGGCCTACAACGCCGGCGCGGGCGCGGTCGCGAAATACGGCGGCGTGCCCCCGTACGCGGAAACGCAGGTCTACGTGAAACGGGTGGCGCTGCTTTACGAACGCTACCGCAAGGCGCTGACGGCGCGCATCGCCCCGACGCTGGCAACTGCCACCGCGGGCTGACGGCTGCGGTGCGCGGTCGCGCAATCACACAGACTTCGTCATTCCGGGGCGGTCGCCGGCTCCATCGGCGATCGAACCCGGAATCCATTTTGATGTTGCGAACCGGTGTTGCGAACCGCTGATGCCGGGTTTCCGGTTTGGTCCGCACGGACAGACGGTCCGGACTGACGGAATGGAATCAGCGCTTCAGTTCGGACGTCAGCGCAGGCGCGATCGCTTCGACGATCTGGGTCGCAAGCACGTGGTTCGCGGCCACCAGATTGCCCGATTCGGGCAGGCCGTCGCGGCCGACCAGGTCGCAATAGCGACCGCCGGCTTCGCGCACCAGCAGGCAGCCCGCGGCCATGTCCCAGATTTTCAGGCCCGTCTCGAAATAGCCGTCGAAGCGTCCCATCGCCGTCCAGGCGAGATCCAGCGCGGCCGAGCCGGTGCGGCGGATGTCCTCGGCGCGCTTCAGCACCTCGCGCGTCATGCCGAGTTGCGCGTCCAGATGGCGGCGTTCGCGGTACGGGTAGCCCGTGCCCAGCATCGCGCCGTCCAGCGATTCGCGCTTGCTGGTGCGGATGCGGCGATCGTTGAGGAACGCGCCGTCGCCCTTGCTGGCGGTGAAGATTTCGTTGCGCAGGGGATCGAGGATCACCGCGTGCACCGGTTCGCCGCGATCCAGTTGCGCGATCGACACGCCGAAATGCGGAATGCCGCGCAGGTAATTGTGGGTGCCATCCAGCGGATCGATCACCCAGGTAAAGCGCGCGCCGGCCTTGCCGGACGCACCGCTTTCCTCGGCCAGGATCGCGTGGTCGGGATGGGCGCGTTTCAGCTCGCGCACGATCTCGGCTTCGGCCTGCCGGTCGACTTCCGAAACAAAATCGAGGTGGTGCTTCTCGATCACGGCGACGCTGTCGAGGCGATTCATGTAACGCAGGATCACGCTGCCGGCGGCGCGCGCGGCACGGATCGCGACGGTGACGGCAGGTCGGGCCATGGCGATGAAGTTCCGGAGGTTTGAAAAAGAACGCGCCGCACGGGGCGGCGCAGATAACAGTTTAGCAGGGCCATCGGTTGACCCGTTAACCTTGGACGTTTCTCTCATTTCGTCATTCCCGCGAAAGCGGGAACCCAGCGCCTTCCAGGTGGGTAATGCCGAAGTCGCTGGGTCCCGGATATCGCTTCGCAATTCCGGGATGACGATCAAAAGCAAAAATTCTCCGTGACATGAACCAATCCACCGCATCCATTCCGCCCACACCGCAAACCATCCGCTTCGTGCTGGCGCGCACCTCGCATCCCGGCAACATCGGCGCGGCCGCGCGCGCGATCCGCACCATGGGGTTCTGGCGACTTGTGCTGGTGGCGCCGCAGCGTTTTCCCGATCCGCAGGTCGAGGCGATGGCGGCCGGCGCCGACGATGTGCTGCAGCACCTCGTCACCGCGGCGAACGTCCCCGAAGCCATCACCGATTGCACCCGCGTGTACGGATTGTCCGCGCGCCGGCGCGGCGTCAGCCTGCCGGAACTCGACCCACGCGCCGCCGTCGCGGAAATCGCGCCGCTGCTGCAAGCCGGCCGCGAGGTCGCGCTGCTGTTCGGCAACGAACGGTCCGGACTCGACAACGACGAACTATCGGTGTGCCACGCGATGGTGCGGATTCCGAGCGTCGAGGATTTCTCGTCGCTCAACCTCGCGCAGGCGGTGCAACTGATGGCGTGGGAACTGCGCATGGCGACGCTGGGCGGCGCGGATGCGACGCCCGACTTGCCCCAAGCCCCCGCGACCGCCGACCAGATGGAACGCTTCTACGAACACCTGTTCGCGACCCTGCACGCAATCGATTTTCACAAGGGCCGCTCGGCCGTGACCATCGAACAGCGCCTGCGCCGCCTGTTCCATCGCGCGATGCCCGATGCGCGCGAACTGCGCATCCTGCACGGCGTACTGGCCGATGCCGA
>JAICIW010000269.1 GCA_025928735.1 Rhodanobacteraceae bacterium
AAGCATACGTTTTTCGTCGTGCTGCGCGATCAGCACGATCGTGTGTTGTTGCAGCGGCGCCCGCCGCAAGGCGTCTGGCCCGGATTGTGGAGCCTGCCGGAAGCCGCCGGCGAACGCGACGCGCGGGAGCTTGCCTTGCATCTTGCCGACCTCGATCGCGGCAGCGTCGTTGCATTGCCAGAAATCCTGCACGTGTTCACGCATTTCAAACTGCACGCCATGCCGATCGAATGGCGCGGAGTGCGCGCGCACTCCACTGTTGGAGACGATCCCGCGACCCGTTGGTATTCACGCGCCGAGATTGCGGATCTCGGCATCCCCGCGCCGGTGAGAAAGGTATTGATGCGATGGCCCGAAGCGTCTTCTGCGACAAACTCCAGCGCCAAGTCGAAGGCCTCGACCGCCCGCCGTGGCCGGGCGAACTCGGCCAGCGCCTCTACGAGCACATCGGCCGCAAAGCGTGGCAGCAATGGCTTGATTACCAGACCATGCTGATCAACGAGAACCGATTGTCGCCCCGCGATCCTGACACGCGCAAATTCCTCGCCGTCGAAATGCAGCGATTCCTGTTCGGTGAATCGCCTGCCGGCGCAGCCGACAACTAGCCGCTGGACGCGGGCGCGCCTTGCTGCTTTTCCTTCGCGCGGTCCTGTTTCATCTTCAACTCATCCACCGGCTCGATCTTCACGATCTTGCAGCGCTGGTGATCGAACGTGACGAAGTCGAAGTTGCGATACAGCATCTGGTTTTTCGCGGTCAAGCCGATGCCGTTCGCGAACGCAAGGTTGTTGCACGGTGTCTGCACCGTCAGCAGGTACAGCTTGTTGACGCCGAACCAGATCGCCACCTTGTCCGGCGCCAGGTACTGGAATCCATTGATCTGGAAGTAGCGGACATGGTCCACCGGCGCCTCGGCGTACTTCTGGTAGCGCGTCAGGTCGGCGCGTTCCGAATCCGTCTGCTGCGCAATCGCGGGCACCATCGCTGCACTGGTCAGCAGCATCGCCAAGCCCAAGACTTTCGGGAACTTTTTCATCTTGATCCACCTCATGCCGCTGCTTGGGTTTCTCACTATACTTGCCGCACGGTCGGGTGGCTGATCACGTGCCGGCCGCCGGTCACGTGCGACCGCCCCTTCGCAGGAGTTGGCTCAGGTCGTGTCGAACCATCCGCAGGTTAGCGCCAATCGCGACGCCTCGGCCAATCCGCCGAGGCGTTTGCCTGCGCCCCTGGAATGGCTGGCGGAACCACTGGCGCAGCTTTCCACCAGCCTGTTCAATTTGCGTGCCGGTCTCATTTCGGACGGCCTGATCAGCCTGCTGCTGATCACGGCCGGTGTCTGGTACGGACGCATGCAGCCGGTGCTGGCGGCATTCACCGCACTGTGCGGCTTGTTCGTATTCACCTTCATCGAATACGCCGCGCATCGCTGGCTGTTCCATGGCAACACGGGCCCGTTCAAGTCCGGCCACGATCACCATCACGCCGATCCGCTCGGCTACGACGCGCTGCCGTTCTTCATGCCGCCGCTCTTCATGTGCGCGCTGGGCGCGGTGTTCGCACTGGCCATTCCGGCCGGCTACGCCTTGCTGCTGGCCGGTACCATCGCGGCAGGCTACGCCGCCTACGGGCTGAGCCACGTCGTGATCCACGTGCACCGATTCAAGAGTCCGTTGATGCGGCACTGGGCCGGCTTCCACAACATCCATCACTACCACCCCGATGCCAACTTCGGCGTGACCACCGGACTGTGGGACGTGATTCTCGGCACCCGGTACCAGCGCAAGCCGCGAACGACAGCATTGTCGTGCGATCGTCCATGATCGCCGCCTCGGCGAATGGACTGGTGAGCAGAACACCTTGAGCGTCCAAACACCAGAACGGCCATTCCTGGCCTGACTTTTCGCCACAGCTCCCTGAGCTTTCAGCTTCGCAATCGGAACGCCCTCGCGATCTCCAATGGTGATCGTTTAGCATGGCCATTTGCGCTGCCGCCGGAGCCGTGAATGGATCGTCGTGATTTCCTGAAATCCGCCAGCCTCACCGCGCTCGCCGGTGCGTTGCCGGGAGCGGAAGTGCTTGGCCCGCAGCGGCACGCCGCCGCACCCGCCGACATGACGGCCATGCCTGCCGACAGGGCCAATCACACACTGCGCATCGGCCATGGCGTGCTGGAACTTTCCGACCAGAAATTCGTTTCGACGACGCTCTACAACGGCGATTTTCCCGGGCCGCTGCTGCGCTTCAGGGAAGGCCAGAAAACCACGGTCGACATCTTCAACGACACCGACCACGACGAGCAGTTGCACTGGCACGGCCAGTACCTGCCCGACAACGTGGATGGCGCCGACGAGGAACGCACGCCGCCGGTTCCCGCGCATGGCCATCGCCGCATCGCGTTCACGCCGACACCATCGGGGCTGCGCTTCTATCACACCCACGTGCGCGCCGGCCCCGATCTCGCGCGCGGGCTGTACACGGGCCTCGCGGGTCCGGTGTACATCGAACCGAAAAACGAGCCCGGCGCCTACGATCGCGAAGTATTCCTCACCCTCAAGGAGTTCATGCCGTACCTGACCCGCGTCGACATGGACATGGCGTTCATGGAACCCGCGGGCATGGAGATGGACCTCGTCACCATCGCCGCGAAATCCGATCCCAACGCCGGCAAGGTGCCGCCCGGTTACGAACTCGCCTACGACGCCTTCGCGATCAACGGCAAGTCGCTGGGCCATGGCGAACCGATCCGGGTGAAGCGCGGCGAGCGGGTAATGCTGCACGTCGTCAACGCCAGCGCCACGGAAAACCGCAGCCTCGCCCTGCCCGGCCACACCTTCAAGGTCGTCGCGCTGGACGGCAATCCGGTGCCGCATCCGGCCGAAGTTCCGGTGCTTTGGGTGGGGACCGCCGAGCGCATCTCGGCGATCGTCGAGATGAACCATCCCGGCGTGTGGGTGCTTGGCGACACCGCCGACGCCGATCGCGAAGGCGGCATGGGCATCGTGGTCGAATACGCGGGCGCCAGCGGCAAGCCGCAATGGCAGGCGCCGCCGAAATTCATGTGGGACTATCGGTTATTTGCCGATCCCGAGCGCACGCCGCCGAAACCCGACGCGATCATCGACATGGTCATCACCGCGCGCCAGAGCGGGAACGAAGGCTTCGATGTCTACGCGATCAATGGCGCCCCGTATGACTGGAAAACCATGCCGGTGACGCGCAAGTTGAAGCTGGACGGCCGTTATCGTCTGCGTTTCCGCAATGCCAGCGACGACATCCACCCGCTGCACCTCCACCGCCACGGTTTCGAGATCACCAAGGTCCACGGCCAGCCCACCGCCGGCGTGATCAAGGACGTGGTACTGGTGCCGCCGTTCCAGACCACCGAAGTCGATTTCACCGCCGACCTGCCGGGCCTGACGCTGTTCCATTGCCACATGCAGCAGCACATGGACTACGGCTTCATGGCGCTGTTCGAGACCGCCTGACCCGCTACACGCGCTGCTTACATTCCGGCGCGTACGCTTGCGCTTCCATCCACGGCTGGAGGCTGCAATGAACAAGTTGCTGGTTGTCGGCATCACCGCGGCGCTGGGCGGATTCGCCTGCACTGCCTTCGCGCAAACCCATTCTGCCAAAGACGAAATCAGCACCGCGCACGCGCACGCGGTGATGGCGCAAAGCGCCACGTCGGTCACGATGGCGCATGCGCACCTGCACCATGTGATCAATTGCCTGGTGGGACCCAACGGCGCCGGCTTCGACGCCAAGGCCGAAAACCCCTGCAAGG
>JAICIW010000012.1 GCA_025928735.1 Rhodanobacteraceae bacterium
TGGCCCGCGTATTTCCCGGCAGGCTATCGATCCGGTTGATCGAATCCGAGCAGATCGGCACGGTCGGCGTCGGCGAAGCCACCGTGCCGCACCTGAAATTGTTCAATCAGTTGCTGCAAATCGACGAGGCCGAGTTCGTCCGCACGGTCAAGGGCACCTTCAAGCTCGGCATCGAGTTCGTGGACTGGGCGCGGATCGGCGATCGCTACTTCCACGGTTTCGGCACCATCGGCCACGATCTCGACCTGCTGCCGTTTCACCAGTACTGGATCAAGGCCCGCCAGCAGGGGAGCGCAGCCGAGCTTGGCGAATATTCACTGCACACCAAGGCCGGCCCGCTCGGCAAATTCATGGTGTCGGCCAGCGATGCGCCCCCGAAATCGCCGCTGGCCGACATCGCCTACGCCTACCATTTCGATGCCGGCCTGTACGCGAAATACCTGCGTCGTTACGCGGAGCAGCGCGGGGTGCGGCGTACCGAGGGCAAGGTGGTGGATGTGCAGTTGCGCAGCGAGGACGGGTTCGTCGAAGCGGTGGTGCTTGAAAGCGGCGAGCGCGTCGAAGGCGACCTGTTCCTCGACTGCTCCGGCTTCCGCGGCCTCCTGATCGAACAGACCCTGCACGCGGGTTACGAGGACTGGTCGCACTGGCTGCCCTGCGACCGGGCCGTCGCGCTGGCCTGCGAACCCGCGGGACCACCGACCCCCTTCGTGCGTTGCACCGCGCGCGAAGCCGGCTGGACGTGGCGCATCCCCCTGCAACACCGCACCGGCAATGGTTATGTGTATTCGAGCCGGTACATCGGCGACGACGAAGCCGCGGCCACGTTGGTGAAACAGCTCGACGGCCACGCCATCGGCGAACCGCGCGTGTTGCGTTTCACCGCCGGGCAGCGCAGGAAGGCGTGGGACCGGAACGTGGTCGCGCTCGGGCTCGCCGCGGGTTTCCTGGAACCACTGGAATCCACCGCGATCTACCTGATCCAGTCCGGCATCGCGCGGCTGGTGAACCTGTTCCCCGACGCCGGCTTCAGCCAGCCGGTGATCGACCGCTACAACGCGCAGACGACGTTCGAGATCGAGCGCATCCGCGATTTCATCATCCTGCACTTCTGCGCCACCGAACGCGACGACACCCCGTTCTGGAATTACTGCCGCACCATGGACATTCCCGAACCGCTGGCCGACAACATCCGGCTGTTCCGCGACAGCGGGCGCTTCTACCGCAATGCCGAGGAACTGTTCGCGCTCACCAGTTGGGTGGAAGTGATGATCGGCCAACGCATCCTGCCGCGCACGTATCACCCGGCGGTCGACCAGCTTTCCGACACCGAACTGCGGCAACTGATGGAAGGCGTCGAGCGCGTGATCGCGACGTGCGTCGATGCCATGCCGATGCACCAGCAATTCATTGCGCGCCATTGCGCCGCCGTGTGACGGCAATCGCGGCGCATCAAGCACAAGGGATGATCCAATGGGGAACGTGATGCAACGTTTGGCCGGTCTCGTGCCCGCCGAGGCGCCGTGGCCGTGATGGGGAATGCAATGAGAGTTCGCTTCGCCGCAGCGGCCATGCTGCGCAGGACCGGCACCACCACGTTTTTCCTGCTGCTGGCGTTGCTGACGGCCGCGCCGGTGCATGCCGCGGCGCGCCTCAACCCGTTGCAGGCCATGGACGCCGGTGCAGCGAGCGCCTTGCAGTCGCCCTCGCTGGATGACATCGAGCACCGCACGTTCGAATTCTTCTGGCAGACGGCCAATCCAAAAAATGGACTGGTACCCGACCACTGGCCGCCGCACCCCGAACGGGACTATTTCTCCAGCATCGCCGCCGTGGGTTTCGCGCTGACCGCATACCCGATTGGTGTCGAGCGCGGCTGGATCACGCGCGAACAGGCGCGCCAGCGCGTGCTGGCCACGTTGAAGTTCTTCGCGAACGCACCGCAGGGCGACAGCGAGGACCACGACGCCGGTTACCACGGATTCTTCTATCACTTCCTCGACATCCAGACCGGGCTTCGCTATGGCCGCTGGGTCGAAGTCTCGACCATCGACACTACGCTGCTGATGGCGGGTGTGCTGTTCGACCAGACCTACTTCGACCAGGACAATCCCGAGGAGCGCGAAATCCGCGAACTCGCCGACGAGCTCTATCGTGACGTGGACTGGAACTGGGCCCAGGCGCGTCCGCCGCTGGTCAGCATGGGCTGGACGCCGGGCGGCAAGTTCATCCCCAACGACTGGAAGGGCTACGACGAGGCGAAAATCCTGTACATCCTCGCACTGGGCTCACCCACCCATGCGGTGAAGCCCGCGGCGTGGAAAGCCTGGACGTCGACCTATCACCTCAGCTGGGGCAGCTTCATGGGCGGCAAGCCGCACGTCGGCTTCGCACCGCTGTTCGGTCACCAGTACAGCGAATCGTGGGTGGATTTCCGCGGTATCCGCGATGCGTACATGCGTGCGCGCGGGATGGATTATTTCGAGAACGCCCGCCGCTCGGTGATCGGGCAACGTGCTTACGCGATCTCCACCGTCGGGCACTTCGCGGGCTACGACGGGAACATCTGGGGCTTGACCGCCTGCGACGGACCGGGCAATACCACCTGGCAGCGGCCGGATGGCACCAGCCTGAAGTTCTACGGCTATTTCGCGCGCGGCGCGGATGTCGGCGAAATCATCGACGATGGCACCATCGCGCCCACCGCGGCGATCGGCTCGATCGCATTCGCGCCGGAGCTGGTGTTGCCGGCGATCGATGCGATGTACAGCCGCTACGGCAAATGGCTGTATTCGAAATACGGTTTCGTGGACGCCTTCAATCCCACGTTCCAGTTGACGGACGTGCCGTTGCGCAGCGGACACGTGGTACCGGGTGAGGGCTGGTTCGACGACCAGTACCTCGGGATCGACCAGGGGCCGATCCTGCTGATGATCGAGAATTACCGCTCCGGTTTCGTGTGGAACGTGATGCGCCGCAACCCATACATCCGGCGCGGCCTCGAACGCGCGGGCTTCACGGGCGGCTGGCTGGAGAAACCGGCCAACGAACGCACGCGAGCCACATCCCCACCTGCCACGGCACATGTGCCCGTTGCCATAATGCAGCAATGACCCATCGCCCGCCGGCCCGCATTGCCGCCCTCTTCACGGGGTTTGCGGCAGTGTTGCTGGCAGGCTGCACTGCTTCGACGCATTCCGGCACCACGCTGGAGTTCTGGACCATCGGCCGCGAAGGCGAGGCGGTCGCGCAACTGTTGCCCGCGTTCGAGCGGGCGCATCCCGACATCCACGTACGCGTGCAGCAGGTCCCGTTGACCGCGGCGCACGAAAAGCTGCTGACTGCCTACGCGGGCGACTCACTGCCCGACCTCACCCAGATCGGCAACACCTGGATCGCGGAGTTCGCGGCGCTGCACGCGCTGGTGCCGCTGCAACCGCGCGTCGCGCAGTCGAAGCTGATCCGGGCGGATGATTACTTCGCCAGCGCCTGGGCGACCAACGTGATCGACGGCACGTTGTACGGCATTCCCTGGTACGTCGATACGCGCCTGCTGTTCTACCGCGCCGATCTGCTGCGCGAGGCAGGCTTCGACGCGCCGCCGCGCGACTGGGCCGAATGGCAGGCGCAGATGCATGCGATCCGCAGGACGAGTCACGACACGCGTTGGGGTGCGCTGCTTCCGACCAACGAGTACGATCAATTGCTGGCGCTGGCCTTGCAGCAACACGTGCCGCTGCTGCGCGACGGCGGCCGCTACGGCAATTTCGAGAGCGCGGCTTTCCAGCGCGCGCTGGCGTTCTATGCCGATCTGTTCAAGCGCGGCGACGTGCCGGCCTGGACCAACGTGCAGGTCGGCAACCCGTGGCAGGCCTTCGGGCGCGGTCAGTTCGTGTTCTATCTTTCCGGGCCCTGGAACATCGGCGAATTCCGCAAGCGCCTTCCGGCCTCGCAACAAGGTGAATGGTCGACGGCGCAACTGCCCGGTCCTGATGGGCCCGGCGACTCGGTCGCCTATGGCTCAAGCCTGGTGATCCTGCGCCATTCGAAGCACCAGGACGCTGCGTGGAAGTTGATCGAATACCTGTCACGGCCCGACGTGCAGGTGCGTTTCTATGAACTGCTGGGCGACCTGCCCGCGCGGCGCTCCGCGTGGGAAAGCCCTGTGCTGAAGGGCGACCCGAAGCTGCGCGCGTTCCGTGCCCAACTCGAACACATGCGTCCGGCACCGCAGGTTCCGGAATGGGAGCAGATCGTCAACATGATGCAGCAGGTCGCCGCGCGTGCGGTCGCGGGCGAGCTCACGATCGACGAGGCTGCGGCGCAGATGGACGCGCAGGCCGATGCGATCCTCGCCAAGCGCCGCTGGGTGTTGGCGCGGCAGCACGAGGCGATCCCGTGAACCGCAACGCGGCCGCGTGGTTGTTCCTCGCGCCCGCGCTGCTGGTGCTGGGCGTGTTCTTCCTGCTGCCGGTGCTCGCGGGTCTGGGCCTGAGCCTCACCGATTACGACCTGTACGCGCTCGCCGATTTCCGCAACCTGCGTTTCGTCGGTCTCGCCAATTACTGGGACCTGCTGCACCGTCCGCTGTTCTGGGCGGCGCTGGGACACACACTGTACTTCGTGATCGTCGGTGTGCCGCTGTCGATGCTGGCTTCGCTGGGCACCGCACTGCTGCTCAATGCCTCCGCCGCGCGGTTCAAGCCGTTCTTCCGCACCGCGTTGTTCGCGCCGGTGGTGACGACCGTGGTCGCCGTCGCGGTGATCTGGCGGTACCTCTTCAACACCCAATTCGGTGTGGTCAATTTCGTGCTGACGCACCTCGGGATTCCGCCGATCGATTGGCTGGGCGACCCGCACTGGGCCATGCCGATGATCATGCTGTTCGCGGTGTGGAAGAACTTCGGCTACAACATGATCATCCTGCTGGCCGGCCTGCAGGCGATCCCCACCGATCTGTACGAAGCCGCGCGCATCGACGGCGCCTCCGCCTGGCGACAGTTCCGGCACATCACCCTGCCGGCGCTCACCCCGATCCTGCTGATGGTCGGCATCCTCACGGTGTCGGGTTACTTCCAGTTGTTCGCCGAACCCTACGTGATCACCGAAGGCGGCCCGCTGCAGAGCACGGTCAGCGTGCTGTACCTGATGTACGACCAGGGCTTCAAGTGGTGGAACATGGGCACAGCCTCGGCCGTGGCGTTCCTGTTGTTCCTGGTGATGTTCGCGGCGACGGCATTGATGTGGCGGTTCGGCGAAGGCCGGGAGAACCTGGCATGAAGCCGCGCGTGCACGCGTGGCTGGTCAACGGGGCGCTGGTCGCGTGCACCGCGCTGGTGCTGTTTCCGCTGTTCTGGATGCTGTCGGTGTCGTTCATGCAACCGGGCGAAGCCAACAACCTGCCGCCGCCGATGCTGCCGCTGCACCCGACCCTCGCCAATTACCGCGAACTGTTCGCGCACGCCGGCATGGGTCGCTACTTCGCGAACAGCCTGATCATTTCGACATCGATCACGCTGCTGTCACTGGCCTGCAACACGCTGGCCGGTTACGCGTTCGCGAAGCTGCGTTTCGCGGGACGCGAAAAAACGTTCGGCGTGCTGATCGGCGCGCTGGTGATCCCGGCGCAGGTTGCGATGCTGCCGCTGTTCCTGCTGCTGAAATACGCAGGCCTGATCAACAGTTACTGGGCGGTGATCCTGCCCGCGATGGCCAGCGTGTTCGGCATTTTCCTGGTGCGCCAGTACGCGCGCGGGATTCCCGGCGAACTGCTGGAAGCGGCGCGCGTGGACGGTGCAGGCGAACTGCGGATTTTCATCCAGGTGGTGCTGCCGCTGATGAAGCCGATCCTGGTCACGCTTGCGGTATTCACCTTCCTCGTCGCGTGGAACGATTTCATGTGGCCGTTGATCGCGTTGACAGGCCAGCAACACTACACGTTGCCGGTGGGCCTCGCCTCACTGTCGCGCGAACACGTGCAGGATTCGGGGTTGATGATGGCCGGCGCGGTGGTGACGGTGATTCCGGTGCTGGCGCTGTTCCTTGCGCTGCAACGTTACTACCTGCGCGGGTTGTTGCTCGGTAGCGTCAAGGGCTGAGAAGCGTAGGTTGGGCTGACGCCAGCTTCATCGGCGGAAGCCCAACATGGTCAACGTTGGGCTTCTCCCGGCAAAGCCGGGATCAGCCCAACCTACGCGGTGACACCCAACGCCGCGCCGTGAGTGGCGATCACTTTTGCGTAGAAGCGCGCGCTGTCCTTCGGGGTGCGTTGCTGTGTTGCGTAATCCACGTGCACGATGCCGAAGCGTTTGCTGTAGCCGTGCGCCCATTCGAAATTGTCCAGCAGCGACCACACGAAATAGCCGCGCAGATCCACGCCCTGGCGCGCCGCCGCGTGCACGGCGCGCAGGTGCGCACGCAGGTAGGCGACGCGCAACGGGTCTTCGATGCGTCCATCGGAAGCGGTCGGCGGGTCGTAAAAGGCCGCCCCGTTTTCGGTGATGTAGATCGGCGGACGGCCGTAGCGCGCGCTCACCCACTTCAGCACGTCGGTGAGGCCTTGCGGGTAGACCTCCCATCCGGTTTCGGTGTGGGTCGCGTGCTTTTGCGGCGCGCCACTCACCCGTTGCGGCCAACGACGCGGGTCGTGGCGCACCACACTGCGCGTGTAATAGTTCACGCCAACGAAGTCGATGGCCTGCCGGATCTGCGCCATGTCCTCGTCGGGCCAGACGGGCCACGCATCGCCGAACACCTCGTGCATCTCCTCGGGATAGCGTCCCAAGAACACCGGATCGAGGAATTGCCGGTTCATGTAGGCGTCGGCGCGGCGGGTGGCGGCGAGGTCGTCGGCGCCCTGGCTGGCCGGGTATTTCGGTTCCAGATTGACCACGATACCGATGTTGTTGCGCCCGTCCGCGCGATACGCCTGCACCGCCGCGCCGTGCGCGCGCAGCAGATGATGCGCGGCGATCGGCGGTTCGAATTGGCTGCGGTGCCCGGGCGCCAGCACCCCGTGCAGGTAGCCGCCATCGCTCACCACCCACGGTTCGTTGATCGTGGTCCACAGCCCGACCCGATCGTCCAGCTTGCGGAACATCACCCGCGCGTAGTCGACGAACCAATCGACGATGTCGGGATTCAACCAGCCGCCGCGATCATCCAGCGCGGCGGGCAGGTCCCAATGGTGCAGCGTGACCATTGGCTGGATGCCATTCTCGAGCAGCGCATCCACCAGCCGGTCGTAGAAGGCCAGGCCTTCCGGGTTCACGCGTCCGCGGCCTTCGGGCAGCACCCGATTCCAGGCGATGCTGAAGCGATAGGCGCGCATGCCCAGCGTGCGCATCAGCGCAACGTCTTCGCGCCAGCGTCGATAGTGATCGCAGGCGACGTCGCCGGTATCGCCATCGCGCACGCGACCCGGCGTATGCACGAACCGATGCCAGTTGCTCACGCCCGCGCCGTCGGCCAACGGCGAACCTTCGATCTGGTAGGCCGACGTGGCGCAGCCCCACAGGAATCCTGCCGGGAACGTCGAATGGGAGGATTCCGCGATATCAGCCATCAAGGCGACTCCGAATGATGTAAACGCTTACATCGGCATGATAACTTGCTTCGAATGGTGCCGGGGGTGCTCCCGGCCGGCCGACCCGGTCCGATTGCGACGGGCGCGACGAGCGGGGAAACGCATGGCGACGGTTCGACTCGAAAACGTCCGGAAGGTGTACGACAACGGCAAGGTCGCGGTGGCTGATGCCAGCCTCACCGTCGCGGACGGCGAACTGCTGGTGCTGGTGGGGCCATCGGGATGCGGCAAGACCACACTGTTGCGCGCGATCGCCGGACTGGAAAGCATCACCTCGGGCACCATCGTCATCGACGGTCGCACCGTCAACGACCTGGCGCCGCGCGAACGCGACATCGCGATGGTGTTCCAGAATTACGCGCTGTATCCGCACATGACGGTGGCCGAGAACCTGGCCTTCGGCCTGAAGTTGCGCGGCCACCCGCGCCCGGAAATCGAAAAGCGCGTGGCGGACGCAGCCCGCATGCTCGGCCTGGAAGATCTGCTGCACGCGCGCCCACGCCGGCTTTCCGGGGGACAGCGGCAACGCGTCGCGCTGGGCCGTGCGCTGGTGCGCGAACCCAAGGTGTTCCTGCTCGACGAACCACTGTCGAATCTGGATGCGAAATTGCGCGTGGCGATGCGGGTGGAAATCGCACGGCTCCACCAGCGCCTCGGTGCCACGATGATCTACGTGACGCACGACCAGATCGAGGCCATGACGCTGGGCCAGCGCATCGTGGTGTTGAACGATGGCAAGGTCCAGCAGATCGACACGCCGATGCGCCTGTACGAGCAGCCCACGAACTTGTTCGTGGCGGGTTTCCTCGGCAGTCCGGCGATGAACTTCTTCCGCGGCCGTCTGCGCGACGATGTCCTCGCGCTCGAAATGGAAGGCGCCAGCTTGCCGCTCGACGGCCTGCGCGGCTCGTCCCTGCCGCTGGATGCGCTACGCGGACGCCGCATCGTGCTGGGCCTGCGCCCGGAACATCTGCAATGCGCGCGGGCGGACGCGTCCACATCACAGGTGCATTTCGACGCGACACTCGAAGTGATCGAGCCTGTCGGCAACGAGATATTCCTGAACCTGCGTTTCGGCAGCATCGCTCTGGTCGCGCGCGTGCCGCCCCAATTGCTGCCCGCGCCGGGCGCGACGCTGCGGTTGGCGTTCGACCCGTCGAATCTGCACGCGTTCGACGCTGCCGATGGCCGACGCATCGCATGATTACGCAGGATCGCGTGTCGCGCGAAAAAATTTCGCACGCATCCATCGCTCGTTCTCACGCTCGCGATGAACAGCGCCTGAGGCGCTAGCGAAACCTTAACGAACGTTGCCGATTGCTCCCAGTCTCAGTGGCCAAGCGCGTGCGAAAGCGTGCGTGAACAACCACAAGTGGAGACAATCATGCGCAACACTGCAATCGTCCTCGCCATCGCCGCGGCCTTCGCGGCTGCACCCAGCTTCATTCAAGAAGCCCACGCGCAGGACGCCACGTACACGACCGGCGCCGACAGCGGATTCTTCATCAACGGCAACGCAGGCCACAGCTACTTCGGAAGTGGCCGGAACAGCGGCAGCGATACCGGCTACCAGATCAGCGGCGGCTATCGCTGGGCGCTCGACAACGGCTTCGCGATAGGTCCCGAGGTTGGCTACAACGATCTCGGCAACATCCGCATCAAGAACGTGTTCAATGCCAATCCGGTGGTGACGGATAACAAGGCCTCGCTGCACGGCTGGACCGTGGGCGCCAACGCGAAATACAACTTCACGCCGAACTGGTACGTCTCCGCGCGCACGGGTCTGTACGCGTGGAGCGGCGACGGCATGACCCGTGATCTCACGCCGATCAGCAACCATCGCAGTTCCGACGGCTACTACGGCGGACTGGGCGTAGGTTACGACTTCAGCCGCAGCTTCGGCGTCGGCGTCGGCTACGACTACTACCGCGCCAAGAAGAACGACATCAATCTCTCGACGGGGTTGCTGTCGGCACAGGCCGAAGTGAGGTTCTGACCTCTTTCGCCGCCCCGCGCGGCCAATGCGGGCCCGGGTGCGCAAGCGCCCGGGCCTTGCTCATCTCAAGGAATGATCAGCTTGAAGAACCGGTCGCCGCGTCGATGGTGGCCGCCTGCTTTCTCGCTTGCTCGTTGACGATATTCTGCACGTTCTTCGCCTTGTTCAAGTCGTGGCCGTAACCGGCCAGCGGCGTTCCGGCCAGCGCATTGGTGGCCGCGGGCGCAGGCGCCGCCGCACTTGCAGCCGCATCCGGCGTCGCGTGCGAACCGCACGCGGCGAGCGGAACAGCCAAGACCAGGATGGCGAAGGGGCGAAGCATGCGGCGCAGTGTCGCGCGACGCCCGGACACTTGCAAGCTGCGGTAAGCTTCCGCGGAGGATTCACGGAACCTGCGCGTGAACGCAACTCCCGGTCGCTGGCGCCTCGATGGCCAGACCTGTCTCATCACCGGCGCCAGCCGCGGCATCGGCTTGGCCTGTGCGCGCGAGCTGGCGGCCCTGGGCGCACAACCATTGCTGGTCGCGCGCGACGAGGCTGAATTGAACGCGGTCTGCGACGAATTGCGCGAAGATTTTCCCGAAAGCGACCCGCGCAGCTTTTCCGCGGACGTCGGCGATGCCGAGGATCGCCTCGCGATCTTCGACTGGATTGCCGATGTCGACGTGCCACTGTCGCTGCTGGTCAACAACGCCGGCGGCAACCTCAAGAAGCCGACGCTGGAATACGAACCCGCCGATCTCGAGGAAGTGTTCCGATTGAACAGCGTGGCGGCGTTCGATTTGTGCAGGCTCGCGCATCCGCGCCTCGCGCAGCACGGCCACGCCGCGATCGTGAACATCGGTTCGGTGTCGGGTGCGACGCACGTGCGCACTGGCGCGCCGTACGGCATGAGCAAGGCCGCGCTGCACCAGATGACGCGCAACCTCGCTTGCGAGTGGGCCGAGGACGGCATCCGCGTCAATGCGGTGGCGCCCTGGTACATCCGCACGCGCCGCACCGACGATGCGCTGGCCGATCCCGAGTATCTCGACGAAGTGCTGGACCGCACCCCGATGGCGCGCATCGGCGAACCCGAGGAAGTGGCCGCCGCGGTCGCGTTCCTGTGCCTGCCCGCCGCCAGTTACATCACGGGGCAGGTGCTGGCGGTCGATGGCGGTTTCCTGAATTACGGATTCTGACTGACGTGTTGTATTACGACCACATCGATTCACCCATCGGTCCGCTGCTGCTGGTCAGCGACGGTGCGGGACTGGTCGAAGTCGGCCTGCCGCACGGCAACGCGGCACCACCGCCACCGGATGGCGAACACAGCAAACCAAAGCTGCACACCGCCGCGCGTCAGTTCGATGAGTACTTTTCCGGCAATCGCCAGTCGTTCGAGCTGCCGCTGCACCCTTCGGGCACGCCGTTCCAGCTCGAAGTCTGGGGCGCGTTGCTTGCGATTCCCTATGGCGAAACCGTGAGCTACGCCGATATCGCGCGACGCATCCGCCGGCCGCGCGCGGTTCGCGCGGTGGGCGCCGCAAACGGCGCCAATCCGCTGGCGATCATCGTGCCCTGCCATCGCGTGATCGGCAGCCACGGCCATCTCACCGGCTATGGCGGCGGACTGCCGGCCAAGCGCTGGCTGCTGGCGCACGAACGCAAACATGCGCCAGTGCCAGAACTCACGTTGACCGCGTGAATAAAACCATCTCGAAATGAGTGGTTGATTTTGTCGTCACTCCGGGGCCGGCCGCAGCTTCATCGCGGACGGAACCCGGAACCCAGCGACTTTGCTTCATGGAAACAAAGTCACTGGGTTCCGGATCGCCGCTTTGCGGCGTCCGGAATGACGAAGAATAAATGTTTCTCCAACCCGGGCGAGTTCAACAGTTCTCGAGTTGCGCAGAAAGCTGCTGCTCGCGTTGCTCCAGCGGTGGCTGCTCGCGTGGCATCGCCCTGCGCAATGCGCGGTGGTTCTCGTCATATTCCTCTTGCACGAACCGGCAGACCTGCGCCTGGGTCGCCGGCAAGCAGAAATCCTGCACTTCGGTCATGCCGGTGGCAATCCGTGGACCGCCGATGCGCGGCTTCGACAACTCCGGCGCTGACAGGCCCGCGCCGCCGCGCGTGCCGTACGCGCGTGTCAACGATTGCGGCGGGTACCCCATCACCCCGAGCGGTGCGAGATACGGTGGCGGCGGCGAACGCGTGAGGTATTGCTTGCCATTGACCGCACCCACGCACGCGTACATCGCGGGCAGCGGCGGTGGCGCCGGCGCTGGAGTCGGCGGTGGCCACGGATTGTCCATCGCCACGGGCGCTGCAACGGTGGCGGCGGGCGGCGGGACGTAGCCTGGCGGCGCGTGGCTCGGCACGTCGAGGATCTTCTGCTTCTGCCCGGCGGGGCACGCGCGATCCTGGTAACTGACGTTGCCGTTCGCGCCGGTGCATTGGTACACCTGCGCATGCGCGGGCACGCACCCCATGCTGCAAACGAACAGCGCCAAGGCAAGCGCGGCCTTCATGCGGCGATCTTACGCCGCACGGCTCAGGAGCGAAGCCCCACGCCCTTGCGCAGCAGCCACAACGCGACCGCGGCGAGCGCGACCACGAACGCCAACATCACCACGTAGGCGACCCACACCGGCACGTCGCCGATGCCGAGGATGCCGAAGCGGAATGCGTTGACCATGTACAGGATGGGATTGGCAAGCGAAGCCTCGCGCCACGGCGAACCCAGCATGTTGACCGAGTAGAACACGCCGCCGAGATAGGTGAGCGGCGCCAGCACGAACGTCGGCACGATCGCGATGTCGTCGAAGCGCTTCGCGAACATCGCGTTGATGAAACCCGCCAGCGAAAAGATCGTCGCGCCCAGGATCACCGTGGTGATCGCGACCAGCGGGTGCGCGATGTGCAAGGATGTGAAGAACAGCGCGATGCCCAGCACGATCGCACCCACCAGCAGGCCGCGCAGCACCGCACCGGACACGTAACCCGTCAACACCACCCAACTCGGCATCGGCGAGGCCAGCAGCTCTTCGACGTAGCGGCCGAACTTGGAGCCGAAGAAACTGGAGGTGATGTTGCCGTAGGCGTTGTTGATCACGCTCATCATCACCAGGCCCGGCACGATGTACTGCATGTAGCTGAAGCCGTGCATCGGTCCCACCCGGCTGCCGATGACCTTGCCGAAAATCACGAAATACAACGTCATCGTGATCGCGGGCGGCACCAGCGTCTGCGTCCAGATGCGCAGCATCCGGTGCACCTCGCGGCGGGTGATGGTGCCGAGCGCGACGAGATTGGCGCGGGTCCGCGCGGGGCCGGCGTAGGTGGGCGCGTCGGTGAGGCGTGGCCGAGCGAGATCATTCATGCCGCTGCTCCGTTGCCGTTGCGTTCGACCAATCGCACAAACAATTCTTCCAGCCGGTTGGTCTTGTTGCGCATGGATGTCACGGTGATGCCGTGTGCCGTCAGCGCCGCGAACAACGCATTGAGGTCGTGCGTGCTGGGCATTTCCGCTTCCAGCGTCTGGTCGTCGAGGCGCACGAGTTTCACGCCATCGATTTGCGGCAACGTGCCATCGAAGCCCATGACGTCCAGCACGAACGACTGCACGTCCAGCTTCGACAGCAGACGCCGCATCGAAGTGTCTTCCACGATTTCGCCGTGATCGATGATCGCGATGTTGCGGCAGAGTTGCTCGGCTTCTTCGAGGTAATGCGTGGTCAGGATCACCGTGGTGCCGGCGCGGTTGATGCCGGTGATGAAGTGCCACATCGAACGGCGGATCTCGATGTCGACGCCCGCGGTGGGCTCATCCAGGATCAGCAGGCGCGGCTCGTTCATCATTGCGCGCGCGATCATCAGGCGCCGCTTCATGCCGCCCGACATCATCCGCGTGGGCTGGAAGGCCTTGTCCCAGATGCGGAGCTCCTTCAGATATTTTTCCGCGCGCGGCCTGGCGATCGTACGCGGGATGCCGTAGAACCCCGCGACGTTGACGCAGATTTCGAATGGCGTCTCGAACTGGTTGAAGTTGATTTCCTGCGGCACCAGCCCGATTTGTCGCATCACCCCGCCGCGGTCGGCATGGATGGACAGCCCGAACACGCGCGCGTCGCCACTGGTGGGGTTGACCAGCGACGACAGGATGCCGATCAGGGTGGATTTGCCTGCGCCGTTCGGGCCCAGCAGCGCAAAAAAATCGCCCTGCGCCACCTTCAGTGAAACGCTTTTGAGCGCCTGGACACCGCTGGCATAGGTTTTGCGCAGGTCGACGACTTCCAGCGCCGGAACGGCACGGGAAGCATCGGCGGCGGGCATCGTGGGGGAAGAGTCAGGCAAAGCGGAATCGGCAGCCATCCCCTATTATAGAAGTTTCGCCTGCGCGGCCCCATGCCAAACGGCATGGCCGCGATGCATCGCAACCCTTACGCTGGCGACAGCCTCGCCGCATTGTCCGGACCATGATCGAACATTTCCCACTCAAGCTTGCCGACAGCCACATGCTGGCGCCCGGCATACGGCATCTCGCATTCCAGCGCGCCGACGGCGCGCCGTTCAAGTTCACGCCGGGCCAGTTCATCCAGATCCATTTCAACTACGAAGATGGCAAACCCACCAAGCGCAGTTATTCCGTGGGTACGCCGGCGGAAGGCGCCGAAGTCGACAAACTCGAACTGGCGGTGTCATATGTCGACGGCGGCGCCGCGACCAAGCTGCTCGGCAGTCTGGAACACGGCGGTACCGTGGAGGCCAGCGGTCCGTACGGCCGCTTCTGCCTGCAGGACGACGACGCCAACCAGCGTTATTTCCTCATCGCCACCGGTACCGGCATCACGCCCTACCGCGCGATGCTGCCGAAGATCGAGAAGCTGATCACCGAGCGCGGCACGCACGTCGCCCTGCTCTATGGCGCACGCAACGAACAGGAACTCCTGTACGGCGAGGAATTCGAAGCCTTCGCGAACAGGCACCCGGAATTCACCTTTCGCGCCTGCCTCTCGCGCGCCGCGCGCGCCGCGCCGCGCCCCAACGACCGCCGCGGCCACGTGCAGGACGTGCTGCCGGAACTCGCACCCGATCCGGAACGCGACATCGCCTATCTCTGCGGCAACCCCGACATGATCGACGCCACCTTCACCCAGCTGAAGGAACTCGGGATGCCGATCAAGCATATTCGTCGCGAGAAGTACGTTTCCTCGCGCTGAACAGATTGCGTTTCAACGCCCCACCGAACAACGGAACGCCACGCTGATGCGCGGACCGACGGCGTCGCGCTGCTTGGGAATGGCGTGGTCGTAGTGCAACTGGGTCGCATAATCCATCAGCAGCAGGCTGCCGGGTTCCAATTGCAGCCGCAGCACGCGTCGCGGTGGCCGCTTCGCACGAATGGTCATGAGGCGGGTGGCGCCGAGGGACAACAGCGCGATGGGCTGACCGCGCACGATTTCATCGAGATGATCGTTGTGCGGCGCGACGCTGTCGTGCCGGTCCCGGTAGAAATTCAAGCCCGCCGTGGTGAAGGGCGCGCCGACGCTGGCGCGCGCCCGCGCGGCGGCCTCGCCCAGCGGCGGCGGCAACGCGGGATCGTCCAACCGAAAGTGCGCGGTGAGCCGCGGCACGGTGAGCATGCGCTCGTACATCATGCGGCGCTGGCCGTGCCAGGCGATGCCGTCGTGCAATTGCCGGAACCATTGCGCGGCGCACGCGGGCGCGATCCAGCCCGGCGTGTAGGCAATGCGACCGGTGGCGTCGGCAATCGGGACGAAAACGTTCGATTCCTGCTGGAAAAGGCCTGCCTGGAACGGATCGGACGGGTCGGAACGGCGGGCTGCGGCAGGCATCTGGCATCTCGTCAAAATGGTACATATACTTGTACCTCTCATGATACCTCTCACCGACCGCCAACGCGAAATCCTGGAGTTCATCGCCTCGGCGATCGGCGAGGGTCTGCCGCCGACACTGGCCGAGATCGCGGGGGCGTTCGGTTTCAATCAACCGCGCGCGGCGTACAAGCATTTGCAGGCGTTGCAGGCGAAAGGTTGCATCGAGCTGCTGCCCGGCCGTAACCGTGGCATCCGGCTGCTGAACACGGTCCCGCGTGCGCGCGGCGCCGGCCTGCCGCTGGTCGGACGCGTGGCCGCGGGCGTGCCGATCCTGGCCGTCGAACACGTCGAGCGTCACGTCACCGTCGACCCGGCGCTGTTCAAGCCGCGCGCGGATTACCTGTTGCGCGTCAAGGGCGATTCGATGCGCGATGCCGGCATCCTCGATGGCGATTTCGCCGCGGTGCACCGCACGCGCGAGGCGCGCAACGGCCAGATCGTGGTGGCGCGCATCGAAGACGAAGTCACCGTCAAGCGCCTGCGCGTGCTGGCGTCGAAGCTGCGGCTGGAACCCGCGAATCCGGATTACGCGCCGATCGAA
>JAICIW010000058.1 GCA_025928735.1 Rhodanobacteraceae bacterium
AGCGACGCCGGGCCGGGTTACATCGCGGAGGAGCGCCTGTGCGCGGGGTCCGGCGTGCTGGCCGTCGACGTCTCGCCGGTCGAGCGCATGTTCGAACGCAGCGCCTTGCTGCCCGCGGGTATCGATGCGATCGACCTGCCGCAATCCGGCGGCGGCGTGGTGACCACCAGCGTGCGCTTCCTCGATCGCCTGCGGATGGCGTGGGGCCCCGCGCCGCGCGGCCATGTGCGGCTGACGGCGAAACACGCGCTCGATGTGGTGGTCGGCATGCATGCGTTGCATTACGCGCTGGCCGGCAACCTCGATTTCGGGACCTTCGTGCGCCGCGTCCATGGCGACGCGATCATGGTCGGTGCCCATGAACTGGCTTCGGCGTGGCTGGCCACGGCCGACGTCACGCGGCCGCAGGTTTTTCGCGCCGACGTGCTGGACCAGAGCGGCGGCGGCTACCGGATGCGGTTGCACGGCGCGGAAGGCCTGCGGATGCGCATCGGCGAAGTGATCGGTCTGTCGCCGGTGGACGACGAGGACGATCGCGACTGGATGGTCGGGGTGATCCGCTGGCTGCGCCACGATGGCGAAAGCGAGTTGCTGGGCGTGGAACTGCTGCGGCGTGAGGCCCGCGCGGCGGGCTTGCGTCCGGTCACGGCGGAAGGCGAAACGCTGGCGCCGTTACGCGCGGTTGAACTGATGAGCGGTCGCGAGGTCGACAATCTGTCCGTGCTGGTGACCAGCGGGCTGGCCCGCAACATCGTTGCCGCGGAAGTGGTGCTGCCGGCGCGCGCGTCCGACTGGAACTCGCACGCGTCGGTCGCAACCTGGCGCACCGGCGATACCGAGGCGCTGGGGCCGGCATGTTTTCGCGTTACCCTTGAACGCGACGGAACCGGCGAAACGCTCTGACAGAAGGAGACGACATGGCGCTACAGATGCGCGGCGAATGCGGGCACTGCCACGCGCAGGTGGCGCCGGAGGGCGAGGCCTGGATTTGCGTGTTCGAATGCACCTTCTGTCCCCAGTGTGCCGGCTCGATTCAGCACGTGTGCCCCAACTGCGGCGGAGAACTGGTGCGCAGGCCGCGGCCGAATCCCGCGCGGGCCGCCGGACAAGCGACTGCGTGAACGTCGGGCAGGATTTCATCGTCGCGATTCCGGCGCGCCACGGTTCGACCCGCTTGCCGGGCAAACCATTGCGACTGCTGGGTGGCGAGCCGTTGATCGTGCACGTGGCCCGACGCGCGCGCGCCGCAGGCGCGTCGCGGGTGGTGGTCGCCACCGATGATGCGCGCATCGCGGATGCGCTGGCAGATCGCGACATCGAGGTGTGCATGACACGTACCGATCACGCGAGCGGCAGCGATCGTCTCGCCGAATGCGCCGAAACGCTCGGCTGGCCGGACGACGCGCGGATCGTGAACCTGCAGGGCGACGAACCGTTCGCGCCGGCGGCGGGCATCCGCGCGGTCGCCGAAGCGTTGCGCGAGGATCCGGCGCCGATGGCGACACTGGCGACGCCGATCGAGCTGGCGGAACAGTGGTTCGACCCGAACACCGTCAAGGTCGTTTGCGATACGCGCGGTCATGCGCTGTATTTCTCGCGGGCACCGGTGCCGTGGGCACGCGATGCACTGGCGCGCGACCGCACGCGCGTTCCCTTGGGCATGACCGTGCTGCGTCACATCGGCATATACGGCTACCGCGCGAAGTTCCTGAAGGCTTTCGCCTCGCTGGCACGTACGCCATTGGAGCGCGGGGAGTCGCTGGAGCAGCTGCGCGCGCTGGAACACGGTTTTGCGATTGCGGTACGCACGACGCCGGAACCGTTCCCGCCGGGCGTCGACACCGAAGAAGATCTCGCGCGCGCCGAGTACGCGCTGGCCGCGATGAAGGTGCGGTCATGATCCGGCCGCCGGCTGGCGTGTTGTTCGTCTGCCTCGGCAACATCTGCCGGTCGCCGACTGCCGAATACGTGGCACGCGCGGAATTCAAGAAGCTTGGCTTGCGGATACCGGTGGCCTCGCGCGGCCTCGGCAACTGGCACGTCGGGCAGGGTGCCGATCCGCGCGCGGTCACCGCGGCGCGCGCGCAAGGATTCGATTTGTCGCCGCATCGCGCGCGGCAATTCCACGAAGACGATTTCGCCCGCTTCGCGACGGTGCTGGCGGTGGATAGCGCCACGCTTGACGAATTGCGCAGACGCGTGCCCGACGAGATGCCGGTGCCCGAGCGCTTCCTGGTCGCGGCGGGCTTGGCGCCGCGCTTCTCGACCGATGATGGCGACGTGCCCGATCCGTATACCGGCACCCCGGATGATTTCGACGCGGTGCTTGGATTGATCCGGCGCGGCGTCGACGGACTCGGCGAGCGCCTGCGCGTGGGCGGGGAGTCGCGATGATCGTCGGCGACATTCCCTTCGATGCAACGCGCGCGGTTTCGCGCCCGGTGCTGCCCGAGTTTCCCGACGCCCTGTGCTGGGTCAATCGCCGCGAGCGGCTGCGGTTGACCGATTGGCGCGGACAGATCGTGCTGGTGCTGTTCTGGAATGCCAGCAGCGTCAGCAGCGCCAACATGCTGGGCGAGTTGCGCCAGCTCGAAAAGAAAATGCCGGGCGCGTTCGTTTCGGTGTGCGTGCATACGCCGCGCTTCATGTCGCAGCAGTCCGACGCGGCCGTGCTGAAGGCTGCCCATCGCAATCGCCTGCGCGCGCCCGTCGCGAACGACGGCGACTGGCTGGCCTGGAAACAGCTTTCGATTCCGGCCTGGCCGACCACCTTGCTGCTCGACGCGGACGGCGGCCTCGCCGCGCGTCTGGTGGGCGAAGGCCGCACCCAGGAAATCGAGGACGCGATTACCCAGTTGCGTGACGAGATGCACGCGGAGAGCTCGGCGATGCCTCCGCCGATGCCGGCACCGCTGCGGGATGTGCGCGCAGAACCGGCAAGTCCGCTGGCATTTCCCGCGCATGCGCTGGCGACCCGCACGCGTTTGTTCGTCAGCGACTCCGGACACCACCGCATCCTGGAGTGCAGCCACGACGGACGCGTACTGCGGCAATTCGGTTCCGGCACGCCCGGAAATTGGGACGGACAACTGGCGGCGTGCGGATTCCAGCTTCCGCAGGGGCTGGCGATCGACAACGACACGCTTTACGTCGCCGATACCGGCAACCATTGCGTGCGGCGCGTGCGCCTGGATGCGGGCGAGGTGGAAACGGTACTCGGCTCGGGTCGCCCGGCCTACAGCAATGTCGAGGAACAGGGTGGCGGCTTGCGCGTCGCGATCAACGCGCCGAATGCGGTCGCGGTCGATGGCGCCATGCTGTACGTGGCGGCGTCGGGCCAGCACCAGATCCTGCGCGCCGACCTCCACCACCAGCGCGTCGAAACCATTGCAGGCGATGGCCGCAGTGACGTGCGCGATGGCATCGGCGGACAGTCTTCATTGTCGCAGCCGCTGGCCCTGGCATCGATGCCCGGACAGCTGTTGATTGCCGACGCGGGTGGCAACGCGATCCGTCGCCTGCGATTCGCCGACCTCGCGCTCACCACGCTGGTCGGTTCCTCGCCGTGGGAACCAGGGCGGAACGACGGCGCCGGCCGCAAGGCGCGGCTTGCCTATCCGTCGGGAGTCGCCGCCACCGAAAACCGCGTGTACCTGGCTGACACCTGCAACGACCGATTGTGCGTGCTCGATGCGTATAGCGGCGAAGTCGCGACGCTGCAAGTCGATTACCCGTTGCACGAACCGCAGGGTATGTCGTTCGCGGCGGGTTCGCTGTGGGTGGCCGATCGCAACGATCACGCGATCCTGCGCATCGATCCGGCGCGCGGAACCTGCGAGCGGGTTGCAGTGGACGAATGATGTCGCGGCGCGGTGCTTGACCAGTCTTGAACGCGCAACGGCGCGGCTACAATACCGCCATGCAGTCCGATGCAGCGGCCTTCGACGGCAAGGCCTTCGTTCGCACCCTCACCACTTCGCCCGGCGTGTACCGCATGTTCGATGCGGGCGACGCATTGCTGTACGTCGGCAAGGCGCGCAATCTCAAGAAGCGGGTCGGCAATTATTTCCTGAAGCCGAACCTCGAGCCGCGCATCGCCTCGATGGTTTCGCAGATCGCGCGCATCGAGGTGACGCTGACGCGCACCGAGGGCGAGGCGCTGCTGCTGGAAGCGCAACTGATCAAGTCCCTGAAGCCGCGCTACAACATCATGTTGCGCGACGACAAGAGTTATCCGTACATCTTCGTGTCGGACGATCCGTTTCCGCGCATCCTGTTCCACCGCGGCGCCAAGCGCGAGAAGGGCCGCTACTTCGGGCCGTACCCGAGCGCCCATGCGGTGCGCGAAAGCTTGGCGTTGATGCAGAAGCTGTTCAAGGTTCGCACCTGCGAGAACAGTTATTTCCGCAATCGTTCGCGTCCGTGCCTGCTGTACCAGATCGGACGTTGCAGCGCGCCCTGCGTCGCCCTCATCGATGCGGAAGAGTACGCCGAGGACATGCGTCACGCGGTGATGTTCCTGGAAGGCCGCAACGACGCGGTGCTGGGCGAGCTCGCGACGAGGATGGATGCGGCAAGTGTCGGCCAAGACTACGAGCGCGCCGCACGCTTGCGCGATCAGATCGCGACGCTGCGCGGTCTGCAGGCGCAAAGCTACGTGCATGGCGCCACCGCCGACATGGACGTGTTCGCGTGCCGCGTCGAGGATGGCGTCGCCTGCGTGTCGGTGCTGTTTTTCCGCAACGGCATCAGTTTGGGTTCGCGCGCGCATTTCCCGAAGCTGGCTTTCGATTCCGCGCCGGAAGACGTGCTCGGCCAGTTCCTCGCGCAGTACTACCTCGATCAACCGGCACCCGCCGAAGTGGTGTGCGAGCGCGAGCCCGCCGATGCGCAGGCACTCTCCGAAATGTTGTCCGCGCAACGCGGGCGCGAGATTGCGTTGAAGTGGCGGGTGCGCGGCGAACGCGCGCGCTTCGTGGAGATGGCCGTGCGCAATGCCGAAGCCGCGCTGCTGGCGCGGCTGACCAGTCGGCAGACCCTGTACACGCGTTTCGAAGCGCTTCGCGAATTGCTGCAGCTCGACGAGACGCCGCAACGCCTCGAATGTTTCGACATCAGCCACACCATGGGCGAGGAAACCGTCGCGTCGTGCGTGGTGTTCGGACCCGAGGGTCCGCTGAAAAATCACTATCGACGCTTCAACATTCGCGGCATCACCGGTGGTGACGACTATGCGGCGATGCGGCAGGCGCTGGAACGACGTTTCAAGGCGCTGGCGCGCGGCGAGGGAGAGGCGCCCGACGTGCTGTTGATCGATGGCGGCAAGGGCCAGGTGGCGCAGGCGTTGTCGGTGCTGCAGGATCTCGGGCTGAACGGCATCGAAGTGGTGGGCGTGGCCAAGGGGCCGTCGCGGCGCGAAGGCGAGGAAACCCTGGTACTGGGCGACAGCGGACGCGAAATCGAGCCCGGTCCCGATTCACCGGCGCTGCACCTGATCGACGCGGTGCGCGACGAGGCGCACCGCTTCGCGATTACCGGCCACCGCAAGCGCCGCGAAAAGGCGCGCGACCGCGGCGTCCTGGAAGACGTGCCTGGCATCGGCGCGGCGCGGCGCTCGGCATTGCTCAAGGCGTTCGGCGGGCACGCAGGCGTGATGGCGGCCGGCGTCGAGGAGCTTTGCCGGATCCGCGGCATCAATCGCGAGCTGGCCGAGCGCATCCACGCGTTCCTGCACGGCTGAGGATGGATCAGGCGATCGATCCATGGTCGCTGCGCCACGGCGAGTCGCGACAGGCTTGAGCCACCCCGATCGTGGAGTCCGGAATGGCCACGAAGCCACGGTTCCGGCCAGGAGTTGGCTTTCCACAACAGTCGCTTGATCGCAGGGCACCTCGCGATGGCGTGCGGCGGTCGATGACGGCATCGCGTTCGTATGCGACACTGTGTCGATCATTCGGAGCGGACGCGTGCGCATCAATCTGCCAACCTGGCTGACCCTGTTCCGCGTCCTGCTGCTGCCGGTGATGGTGCTGGTGTTCTACTCGCATGATGCGTTCAATGCGATCCCGCTGCGGTTCGCCAACATCGCGGCCGTGGCGGTATTCGCGCTGGCGTCGTTGACCGACTGGCTGGATGGCTGGATTGCGCGGCGCTGGCACATGGAATCGGCGTTCGGCGCGTTCCTCGATCCGGTCGCCGACAAATTGATGATGGCGGTCGCGCTGTTCCTGCTGGTGCAGAGTCATCCCACCTGGCTGCTGGCAGTGACCAGCGCCGTGATCGTCGGGCGCGAAATCACGGTTTCCGCGCTGCGCGAGTGGATGGCGTTCGTCGGCGAGCGCGGTCGCGTCAAGGTGCAGTGGATCGGCAAATTCAAGACGGTGATGCAGATCGTCGCGATCCTCATCCTGCTGTGGGAACGCGACAAGGACGCTACCGTGCTGCGTGCGTGGAAAGTGGGCGAGGGCTTGCTGGTGTTCGCTGCGGTCCTGACCATCTGGTCCGGGCTGGCCTACATGCGGGCCGCATGGCCGGTACTCAAAAGCGGTCGCATGCCGGGCGACGAAGGCGCGCCGCAGGCTTGATCCGAGTCCCCGGCCCCCGTATCATTGCCGGCTCCGCGGGAATAGCTCAGTTGGTAGAGCACGACCTTGCCAAGGTCGGGGTCGCGAGTTCGAGTCTCGTTTCCCGCTCCAGGTTTTCGAGGCCCCGGTACGCCGGGGCCTGTTGTTTCCGGACCGCGCAACACGGTTCCGGTTGGAAGGCGGCTGGACGCGCCGTGTTCCAGTCACCGGCCAGGTGGCAGAGTGGTCATGCAGCGGACTGCAAATCCGCGTACGCCGGTTCGATTCCGACCCTGGCCTCCAGACTTTTCAGCAGGCTCGATGAAGCGCCTTGCTTCATCTGATTGCCGGCGCTCGCCCTTTGGTGTTGCCGCTATCCGCACCGGGCCACGGGCAGCCCGACGCGTCGCAGCCGGCTGCAAGGATGGTGATAGCATGATTGATCGTTCTGCTGCCGACGAGGGCTTGGCAATCCGGGTTGATGGTGCAGCATCCGTGCAAGGAGGAGGTGGCCGGTACAGGTGAATGGATTGGGTACGTCGATCGCTGGCAGCGGACGATGCATCGATTCCGATGGCCCTTTAATCACTGCAGGGAGAACGCAACCATGTTCGAAATTCATGCCCGTTTGCATCGCCGGATTCTTTCGCTCATCGTGGCTGGCGCATTGGGTGTCGCGGGTACGGCAATTGCCGCCGGACCGCCCTCCCTGCAGTTCAGCGCGCTCACCGATGCGACCCCTCTCGGTCAGGGCGATATCGTCCAGAGCACGGTGCCGTTGAACAAGCCCATCCGCGTTTCCGTGGTCCTGAAGCTTCGTGACGAGGCGAAAATGCAGGCGTTCCTCGCGAACGCCCGCTCGCCATCCTCCGCGTCGGCGTCACAGCAAAGGATGAGCCGCGCGCAATTGCAGGGCCACCTGCCCACCCAGTTTCAAGCCGAGGCCGTTGCGGATTATCTCAAGAACGCTGGCTTCGACGACGTCAGCATCTCGTCCAACCGGATGATCGTGAACGCGACGGGCACCACCGCCGTGGTGCAGGCGGCGTTCAAGACATCGCTGGTGAATGTGCACACCCATGATGGCCGCGCGGCGTTCGCCAACAATTCTTCGATCCACATCCCGGCAGCCCTGCAGGACACGGTACAGGCGGTGCTGGGCCTGCAGACGGTGCACATGGCGCACACATTGAAGACACACGTCGGTTTCCGCATCGGCGCCCACTTCCCGCAGGAGTTCGCGGACATCTACAACGCCTCGGACCTGCCCCCGGCGTCCGACGTGGCTGTCGCGGTGTGGGGCTGGGGCAGCATGGCGCAGACCCTCGACGATCTCGATACTTTCACCACGGTCAACGGCTTGTCGCCCGTCAACACGCAAGTGGTGTGCACCGATATCAACGGCATAGACCCTCAAACTGGCGAAGGTCTGGGGGGCAGTTCGATCGGCGATCCCACCTGCAATGGCAACGTCGATCAGGGTTCGCTTGAGTGGGACATGGACAGCCAGATCATCATCGGCATGAGCGGTGGCGTGAAGAGCATGACCTTCTACGCTGCCTACGGTGGGTACAACACCACGATCACCGATGCCTTGAACGAAATCGTCAGCCCCACGCTCGGCGAACCGCTGCCGATGGTGATCAATGCCTCGTTCGGCGAGTGCGAGCGTTATCAGGATGCGAACCAGGGCGGTGACGGTTCGATGCAGGCGAACGACGCCCTGTTCCAGATCGGAGCCGCGCAAGGCCAGACCTTCTCGGTTTCGACCGGCGACGCCGGCGCGGACGAGTGCGGATTCGGGAATCCCAAGGACTCCGCGAGCTACCCGGCCAGCTCGCCCTGGGTGGTAGCCGTCAGCGGCACCACGTTGCTGACTTCCGCGAACGGCTGGGCCAACGAAAACGTGTGGGCGGGTTCGGGCGGCAGCCCGAGTTCGGCGGAAGCGGCTCAACCCTGGCAAGCGGGCCTGACGTACGGCACGTTTGCGGGTGCGCGCGGGCCCGACGTGGCATTCGATGGCAACCCGAGCTCGGGTGCGGTCGTCCTGAACTATGGGCACTATTACCAGGTCGGCGGCACCAGCCTTTCCGCGCCCCTGTTCGCGGGCGCCTGGGCTCGGATCCTGCAGACCGATCCGGGTCTGGGCTTCGCGGCGCCGCACCTGTACGCACTGCCGGCCAGCGTGCTGCATGACGTGACATCGGGCACCAACCACGGGTATCCGACCGGACTGGGTTGGGATTGGGCCACGGGCCTCGGCAGCTTCAAGGTCGATGCGGCGGCCAGCGCGCTGGGCAGCCATTGACCGACGATCGCAACGCAGACAGGGAGCCGCGATCGCAGCGCAGGTGACGACAACCGCACCGGGCAGGGAGCCCGGTGCGGGTTTTTCATGAGTGGCCGGAAAGGTGATGACCCGGCATCAATATCGGTCCGGCATCTGGCTGTCGTCCCTGGACGGCACGGCTACCATATGGTGGCCGCGCGACTGAGCACGCGGACCGCGCCGGGGTGGCGAAACTGGTAGACGCAAGGGACTTAAAATCCCTCGGCCTCGCGGCCATGCGGGTTCAATCCCCGCCCCCGGCACCATTGACACAGCTACGTTTCA
>JAICIW010000421.1 GCA_025928735.1 Rhodanobacteraceae bacterium
GCAGGACGCCGAGGGCCGGGTGACTTGGCGAGATCAGGATGATCGAGCGTAGTCACCGATCGTCGCCCCACATCGAAACACAACATCGGAACGAGAAACGAAAATGGGACAGTCCGTAGTCATTCTTGGAGCCCAGTGGGGCGACGAAGGCAAGGGCAAGATCGTCGACCTGTTGACGCAGGACATCGGCGCGGTGGTGCGTTTCCAGGGCGGCCACAACGCCGGCCACACGCTGGTGATCAAGGGCAAGAAGACGGTGTTGCACCTGATCCCGTCGGGCATCCTGCGCGAAGGCGCGCTCTGCCTGATCGGCAACGGCGTGGTGCTGTCGCCCGCGGCGCTCAAGAAGGAGATCGCCGAACTGGAAGCGAACGGCGTGGAGGTGCGTTCGCGGGTCAAGATTTCCCCGGCGACGCCGCTGATCATGCCGTACCACATCGCGCTGGATCAGGCGCGCGAGAAGGCCGCGGGCGCAGGCGCGATCGGCACGACCGGCCGCGGCATCGGTCCCGCGTATGAAGACAAGGTCGCGCGTCGCGGCGTGCGCGTCGCCGACTTGAGCTATCCGAAAGAACTCGCGGAAAAACTCCGTGAGGTGATGGATTACCACAACTTCGTGCTGACGAAATTCCTCAATGCCGAAGCCGTGGATTTCCAGCAGACGCTGGACGAAGCGCTCGCCTTCGGCGAGTACGTCGAGCCCATGAAGTCCGACGTCGCCGGCATCCTGCACGACCTGCGCCGCAACGGTGAACGCGTGTTGTTCGAGGGCGCGCAGGGCGCGCTGCTCGACATCGATCACGGCACCTATCCGTATGTCACGTCGTCGAACACGACGACCGGCGGCGCGCTGGCCGGCGCGGGCGTCGGCGCGGATTACGTCGACTACGTGCTCGGCATCGCGAAAGCGTACGCGACGCGCGTTGGCGGCGGACCGTTCCCGACCGAGCTCGACGACGCGATCGGCGAAGGCATCCGCAAGCGTGGCGACGAATTCGGCGCGTCGACGGGGCGCCCGCGACGCTGCGGCTGGATGGACATCGTGGCGCTGAAGCGCGCGGTGTTGATCAACGGCATCAGCGGGCTTTGTATCACCAAGCTTGACGTGCTCGATGGCATGGAAAAGCTGAAGGTGTGCATCGCTTACGAATACCGCGGCAAGCGCACCGAATACGCGCCGCTCGATGCCGAGGGCTGGAAGGAATGCACGCCGGTGTACCTGGAATTCCCCGGCTGGAGCGAATCCACCCACGGCGTCACCGAGTGGGACCAGTTGCCGCCTGCGGCGCGCGCGTATCTGCGCGCACTGGAAGAACTCGCCGGCTGCCCGCTTGCGATCGTCAGCACCGGTCCCGACCGCGATGCCAACATCGTGCTGCGCGATCCGTTTGCCTGAGCGCCGGTAGGGCGGGAGCAGCGCAGCGAATCCCGCCTTTCGCTTTGCGCGTGATTCGTGGAACCCGCCGTTTCGCGTTTGTACGGAAGGCGGGATTCGCCACTGCGCGGTTGCTCCCGCCCTACGCGATCCGATCGCAGTCGCCGGTGGTGGGCTCATCCGGATGCCGCTGGCCCCAGTCCGCGAGCCGCTGCGCGTATGCTTCCATCTCCTCGGCATACACCGTGAACACGCACGACTCGCAACCGCCATCGCAACAGTCCCCTGGCAACGGTTTCTCGGGCGGACGTGGTTTGGGATCAGGGTCGTTCATCTGACTTCGAGCCTAGCACCGCGGAAATGGCGAAGCGCTCGA
>JAICIW010000414.1 GCA_025928735.1 Rhodanobacteraceae bacterium
GAGTTCCGCGCCCAGCGGCACAATGATCGGGCCGCCGTCACCGATCACCGGGCGTCCCGCGGTGGTGACCATGCCGGTGCCGTCGACCTGCAAGTCGCCGCGCCGGGTATAGGCTTCCTGACCGTTCTCGTCCTGCACCGCGAGCCATGCACCGCCCTCCAGCGCGACGTCGAGATCGCGGCCGGTGGCGTTGATCGGGCCGGGCGCGAAATTGCTGGTGGGCGTGGTGGCCATCACCGACACGCGGGTGCGCAGTGCACCGTCGCCCTGGACCGGCACCGCGCGCATGGCATCGATCTGGCCACGGAATCCCGTGGTCGACACGTTGGCGAGGTTGTTGCTGACCACCGCCTGCCGGTTGAAGCTTTGCTGGGCGCCGCTCATCGCGGTGTAGATCATGCGATCCATGGGAATTCCTCAATCAGGCGATCAGCGGAGATTCACTACCGTCTGCAACACCTGATCCTGCGTCTTGATGGTTTGGGTGTTGGCCTGATAGTTGCGCTGGGCGATGATCAGGTTCACCAGCTCGGTGGCGAGATCGACGTTGGACGATTCCAGCGTCCCGTCTTCGAGGCTGCCAAGCTGGCCGCTGCCTGCGGTACCGAGCAGTGGCTGACCGGAGTTGCCGGTTTCCGTCCACGCGTTGTCGCCGGCCGGCGACAGACCTTCGGGATTGCGGAAGTTGGCCAGCGCGATCGTGCCGAGTGTGCGGGTCTGCTCGTTGGAATAGCTGCCGACGATGTCGCCGTTCTTGTCGAAACGGATGCCGACCAGGCTGCCCGAGGTGTAACCGTCCTGCACCAGCGAGGACAACGCGAAGTCGTTGCCGAACTGGGTGGTGCCGTTGAAGCCCAGCGTGAAGTTCATGGGAGCGGCGCCACCGGCCGGCGTGAACGTCACGTTCGGCAAGGTGCTCGCGCCGGCGTTCAACACGCCGTTGGGATCGAACACCAGCGTGCCCTGGTTGGCGGGATTGAATGTACCGTCCATTCCGACCTGGATTTCCCAGGTGTTGTCGGCGGTCTTGGTGAAGTACGTGGTCATGATGTGCTGCACGCCCAGCGAGTCGTAGGTCGTGCCGGTATTCGCGTACGAATAGCTGTTGGCGTCGGTGGCATCGAACGGCACGGTGGCGCGATTGATGGTGGCCGAGCCGGCGTCGAGGTTCAGCGCCGCCTGCACGGTCGTGGTCGGATTCGCGCTCATCGCGTCGGTCGGCACATGCAGGGCTTCGGGCGTGCCGCCGGTGCCCACGCCCGCGGCGAAGCCGGTGAGCTTGGCGCCGCTGGCGTTCACGAGGTAGCCGTCCTGCGTCAAGGTCAACTGGCCGTTGCGCGAATACACCACCTGGTCGCCCTGCTTGAAGCGGAAGAAGCCGCCGCCATTGATGCCGAGGTCCAGATTGCGGCCGGTGGTTTCCAGCGTGCCGTTGGCGAAGTTCTGCAGCACGCCCGCCACGCGCACGCCCTGTCCGATCTGGGAGCCGGCATAGACATCCGCGAACTGGATGCTGGAGCCCTTGAAACCGTAGGTCTGCGAGTTCGCGATGTTGTTGCCGATGGCGTCGAGGTTCTGCGAGGCGGCGTTGAGGCCGCTCAGTGCTTGCGAAAAACTCATGGGTGCGCTCCTTGGAAAACGAAGGTTGGATCAGAGGATCTGGCGAACGTCGCCAAGACTGACTTGATTGGTGATGCCGCCGAGGTCCAGCAGCGGGCCGTCCTTGCCGGTGCTGATGCCGGTGACGAGTGCGTAATTGAGACCGGTGACGTCCACCGCGTCGCTGCCGCTGACGGCCTTGACCGCAAGCGTGTACGCGCCCTGCGGCGCCTGCGAGCCGTCGTCGAGCTTGCCGTCCCAACTGAACGACTGGGTGCCGGCATCC
>JAICIW010000345.1 GCA_025928735.1 Rhodanobacteraceae bacterium
ACCCAGGGCAATGCCCTTGGTGACGCTTTCGGCATCGTCCAGTGCCGAGATCAGGATCACCGGCAGGTGCCTGAGCGCGTCATCGGCCTTGAGATGCTCCAACACTTCGTAGCCGTTCATTTCCGGCATCATGATGTCGAGCAGAACCAAATCGAAGCTGGCCTGCGCGAGCATGTCCAGCGCGATGCGGCCGTTCTCCGCAGTCGCCATCTGGTGTCCTTGGCGTTGCAGCCGGCGCACCAGCAGGTCGCGGTTCGCCTCGTTGTCATCGACCACCAGGATGCGCGCCGGTTCGTCGGTGGCCGGACGCATGACCCGCTCACCGAAGCCGTCGTGTGGTTGGCCATCAACCGTTCGAGACAGCGCAACGGTGCCACGCGTTCCTGCGTGCTCCTGCGCGGCGGGCGGGCGCAGATCAGGCATCACCCGCCGCCAGAATCCGTTTCATGTAATCGAGTTGCGCTTCGGCAGCATGCATGCCTCGTTCGATCACGTAGGGAATCTGGTCGGTGTCGAACAGGCGGATCGGCCGCTCGAATTCCGGCAGGATCGGGATGATTTCGGCGTGGTGCGCGAGGTTATGGAACGCGAAATTGGCCCTCAACAGGTTGTTGGTATACACACTGTTGACCTGGAAGGCGTAACGCGTCGCCGAACGCAGACGGCTCGGGTACGGGCTTTCGAAGCCCATGGCGAGGATCAGGTCGGCGCCTTCGCGGATGGCGATATCGACCGGCAACGGGTCCGACATGCAACCGTCGAGCAGCCAGCGCCCATCGATCTCCCACGCCTTCCACAGGTACGGAATGGCAACGCTGGCGCGCACCGCGTCGCGGATGGACCCATGGTCGAGGATGACACGCTCGCCATTGTGCAGGTCGGTGGCGGCGATGCGCAGCGGAATATGCGTGTCGGCGAAGGTCTTGCCGGCAAGCGGCACGTCGAGCGCACGCAGCAGCGGATCGTCGCTGAGCATGCCGAACCGGCCATTGAACCCGAACAGGCGCGGAAAGAATGCGCTGAAGACCGAGCGCAGGTCACGCTTGCGCGTGATGGCCGGCGTCCACAATTCGCGCGTCATCCGTTCGCAGGTATCGACATCGTGGCCTAGCGCCATCAGACCCGCATAGATGCTGCCGCCACTGCAGCCGACCAGCAGATCGAGTGCGATGCCTTCGCGCTGGAGTACCTTCCAAAGGCCGAGGGCCGCGGCACATTTTACGCTGCCGGCGCCGATCACCAGCGCGACGCGTTTGCGGCTGGTGCGCGCGACACCGGCAGCTGCTGCATTCATCGCCACGCCCCCCTTCCGGATAAAATGCAGCCCTAGGAACCAACGGATACCGCATAGCTGGCAACTGCCGCATCGACACTGTCGAACAGTTTCATGATCGTTGTGAAGCCACTCAGTTCCAGCACCTTGCGGACGTTGCCGTTGATGCAGGCCAGGCGCAGGTCGCCCCCGCCACGGCGCGTCTGCTTCACGGTCGCCAGCAGTGCGCGCAGGCCGGCGCTGGAGGTGTACTCGACGGCGGCGAGGTTGGCGACCAGCAGCAGGTTGCCCTCCGCGACGTATCCCTGCAGACGGTTCATCAAGTCATCGGCTGTCAGGCCGTCCACGCTGCCGCTGATGACAACCACCGACACGTTGCCACGCGTATCGAATTCGACGTTCATGCAATCGGCCTCTTCCGTTCAAGCGTCCATCATGAGCGCGTCTTCACAACCGTCAAGACGTTATCGCGCTCGCGCCGCACATATTTCACTTCATCCATCATCTGCCGCAGCAGGTGACAACCCAGCCCGCCGCTGCGGCGTTGGTCCCAAGGCGAGTCGAGATCGGGCACCGGTGCGTCGGCCGGGTCGAACGCAGGTGCCGCGTCGACCAGGGTTGCGATGATCTGCTGCGGCGCGACATCGACGTGCACTGCCACCGGCCCTTCACCGCCTGCATAGCCATGCTTGTAGATGTTGGTGAAAGCTTCCTCGACCGCCAGCCGGACCGCAAATACCGTGTCCGCCTCGACACCGGCACAGGTCCGGTCGACGAACGCCAGTACGCCGCCGAGTTCACGCATCGATCGGGCGCGGAACTCGGTGGCCACTGGCTGTCCATCGTTCACGTCGCGCCATCCGGAACCAGCGCGGCGATCTTGCCGGTCAGTCGCTCCATGTCGATCGGCTTGGTATCGAAGTCGTCGCAGCCGGCCGCCAGTGCGCGCTCCCGATCGGCGTCCATGGCGTGCGCGGTCAAGGCAATGATCGGGATCGATGCGGTCTGCGGGTCGGCCTTCATGCGCCCGGTGGCTTCCCAGCCATCCATCACCGGCAGGCTCAGGTCCATCAGTACCAATTCGGGCTGCTCCTCGCCGGCGACGCGCAATGCCTCGGCACCATCCACGGCTATCAGCACTTCATGGCCACGCCGCTGCAGGCGGCGGCTGAGCATGTCGCGGTTCATCTCGTTGTCTTCGACCAACAGAATCTTCATGCTTCGCCCTGCGCGCGCAGTTTGTGCGAGGCGAGCGCGTCGTGCAGCACCTGTTCGAGCTGATGATGGCTGAAGTGCCCCTTCTCGATCACCTTCTGCACCTGGTTCTCCAGCCGCGCGAGTTCGGTGCGCGACAATTCCTTGGCCGACAGCACGATGATCGGCACGGCGGTTTCATCACCGCGTTGTCGCAGCGAATCGAGGAACGTGAAGCCGTCCATTTGCGGCATCATCAGGTCCAGCAGGATGGCTGCGGGGCGATGCTTGTCCAGTTGCGCGAGGCC
>JAICIW010000294.1 GCA_025928735.1 Rhodanobacteraceae bacterium
CAAGTGGCGCAACGGCGTTTGTGTGCGCAAACCGGACGAAGTCGTGTTCGTGGTCAGTACCGCGCCGGTGAACTTCCATACTTTCGCCACGTTGTTCCGCGATGAACTGGGGTGCCGCAACGCGCTGTACCTCGACGGCACCCTTTCGCAAATCTACGTGGGTGGCGATTACTACGGCGCGCCCGCGTTCATGGTGAAACCCTACGCCGGAATGTTCGCGGTGTTTGCGCCCGCGAACGGCAAATAGCGCGTTCGAGATTCTCGGTCCCGTTTCTGCAGATCCGGCACGCCCCGCGACGCTGCAGTTCAAGGCGGGCTTTGCAACCATTTGCTCGCTGCTTTACACATGTCTAGATGTCTTTACTGACGCAGCCGGGTATTTTTCGATGCCGCGATTCAGGCATTGCGCCCGATCGCCGTCACGCCGCCATCGGCGGCGACCAACAGGGGAATCGACATGCAATTGAAATCACCGGTTGTCGCGCCATCGTTGGCGCTGAAGGACGTGCACGGCAAGCCCGTCGCGATTGGCGGCGCGAGCAGCCGCCGCACGCTGCTGTGCTTCTTCCGCGATGCGGCTTGTCCATTCTGCAACTTTCGCATCTACGAGCTGACCCGCCACCATGCCAGCCTGTCGGCATTGGGGCTGGACGTGATCGCGGTGTTCGCCTCGACGCCCGAGGAAGTGCGGCGATTCGTCGCGCGCAAACCGAGGCCGTTCGTGGTCGTCGCCGATCCGACTTCGAGCGCACATGAAGCCTACGGCATCGAACGTTCGTTCTGGCGCAAATGGAAAGGCGTCGTCAGCCGCATCCCCACGCTGCTGAAAGGCCTGCGCATCGTCGGGCTCGCGGGCCTCAACACCACCAACCTGATGCCCGCGGATTTCCTGATCGACGAGGACGGCCACATCGTCGAAGCGTATTACGGCAGCGATGCAGGCGACCGTATTCCGTTCGAACGGGTTGAATTGTTCCTCGCGAAAGGTCTGCTGCGACGCGCGGCGATCGCGGCATGAATCAGGGACCCCTCTGAACAATCTGTACTTTCGTCCTTCCGGCGAAAGCCGGAACCCAGTGACTTTTGGGTAACTCATGAGGCGCGTAAAAAGGCACTGGGTCCCGGATATCGCTTCGCGATTCCGGGATGACGAGCAAAATCAGAGATTTCCAAGCATTCGGTCAACGCAGCAGTCGCTCGGCAATCGCGACGTGGACCGCCGGCAGGCGTTCCAGGTCATCCAGCGAGACGCACTCGTCAATCTTGTGGATGGTCGCGTTGACCGGGCCGATCTCGACCACTTCGGCACCGAGCGGCGCGATGAAGCGACCATCCGAGGTGCCGCCGCCGGTGCTGGGCTCGGGCTCGATGCCGCAGATCTCGCGGCAGGCGTCGATCACCGCTTTGCGCAGCTTGCCACCCTCCGGCGAGTGGAACGACTCGCCGGAGAGATTCCATTCGATCGTGCAGTCGATGCCATGCCTTTTCAGGATCGCTTCGGTGCGTTCGCGCAGCGAATCCGCACTGCTGGCGGTGCCGAAACGGAAATTGCCATCGATGACGACACTGCCGGGAATCACGTTCAGCGCACCAGTGCCGCCGTGGATGTTCGAAATCTGGAACGTGGTCGGCGGAAAATCCGCGTTGCCGTCATCCCAATGCGTGGCGACAAGTTCGGCCAGCGCGGGCGCAACCGCATGGAGGGGATTCCGCGCCTTTTCCGGATAGGCGACGTGGCCCTGCACGCCGTGCACGCTGAGCTTAAATGACAGCGAACCGCGACGCCCCACGCGAATCAGGTCGCCCAGCCTCTTCCGCGACGACGGCTCGCCCACCACGCACCAGTCGATGCGCTGGCCGGATTCGCGGAACAACTTCGCCACCCTGCGCACCCCGTCGAGATTGATCGGGCCTTCCTCGTCGCTGGTCAGCAGCAGCGCGATGGTTCCCGGGTGATCCGGATGCGCAACGACGAACTGCTGCAGCGCCACCACCATCGCGGCGACTCCGGATTTCATGTCCGCCGCGCCACGACCATACAACTTGCCCGCGCGCACCGTCGGCTGGAATGGCGGCGAAGTCCATTCCGCCTCGGGCCCGCTCGGTACCACGTCCACGTGACCGAGGAACGCCAGCACGGGACCACTTTCGCCGTGCGTCGCCCAGAGGTTGGCGACTTCGCGAAAGCTCAAATCCTCGCAGCGAAAGCCACACGCATTCAGGCGATCGGTGACGACATCCATGCAACCTGCATCGTCCGGCGTCAGCGAGCGACGGCGGATCAATTCGCAGGTGAGATCGAAAACTTCGGACATGGCGCGCGACTCGCGCAACGAATGGCTCCACGCAGCATAGCAATCCGCGTTTCGAACGGGAATGGCGGCCGCGGCCCGGGCGCCGTCGCCCGGCACCACAACCGCGCCGTCGGCGGGAGACAGCACGGGGCAGAATTACAGACGGGTAGCCCCGCTCACCCACGATCATGGGCGCAGTTCTCACACCTGATCATCCCGCCTGTCGTTCACGCGGTCCGTCTGCACGACGGAGCATTACTTCGCCTTCGGATAACCGTGCAACTGCGGCCCGATCACGTTCGAGTAACGGTACTGCTGCTTGTGGTCGGCGTCGATGGTCCAGAACATGGCCCCGAGCAACGCGGGATAACCCCGTTGCTCGCGCAGCCTGTAGCTGGCCCCCTGGGGTCTCTTGCCCGTGATGAGGTACTGCATCGTCCGACTGACGAGCTCGGGTGTGTCGTATCCGGCCAGAAAGCCCACGGCGATCTTGTTCGCCGGTAGCGGCGGAAAGAACGCACCTGGATCGCCGGCCACATCGAACCCATGCAGCAACAGTTCGGTCATGGCCACGTCGTAATCCACCGTGTGGGTTTGATGGATGTTGCCATCCAGCCCCTCGAGCGGCGGCGTGTTGTATTCCTGCACGTCGACGAATGACAAGATGTCGCGCAGTCCGTATACGAGCGGAAGGTACGATCCGAATTGCCCGCCGTAACTCACGAGCCCCGCCGATATCTGCGTCCCCTCGGGCACCAGGCTGATCATGAAGTCCGGCCCGAATTGCTTGTGCAACTCGCGCAATCCCGCAATCAGGTTCACGATCGATGGGGTCACGGGTTCCTTGAAATTGGTGTCTCCCGGGACCAGCTCCAGCGACGGGCTTTCAAAATCGATGTCCACGCCATCGAACCCGTATTCCTTGACAATAGCGGCTACCGAGGAAACGAAATTTGGAATGTCCTTGACATCGTCCAGCTTGAAGTACTTGCCCCCGCCGCCCAGCGAAATCATTACCTTCTTGCCCCGGCTCTGGAGCCAGGCAATGCCCTGCTTCAGTTCGTCCGGGATGATGCCTTGCGGCGGGGTGAAACGCATTGTGCCTTCGGGCGCACCCTCGGCTGGCGGTGCGAACGCCACCAGAATCACGTCCCAC
>JAICIW010000342.1 GCA_025928735.1 Rhodanobacteraceae bacterium
ATCCCGGGTATGCCGCGGAGCTGCAACGCGCCATCGATCGCGACCAGGCGATCGGTGTTGCGAGCGTTGCGGTGGATGTTGCGCTGCGGCATGGGTCGAAAGTAATCGCGGGTTTGTAGTGCTGTCAAGCGTTTTCTGATGACGATTTGTTCTATGTGCGGTGCGCGGACGTCTGGACGTCCAGATGGCCAGGCGCTGAAACCGCATCGTTGCGCGGTTCCGGTGGGGCATCGCGCAACCAGCGTTTCAGGACCTCATCCTCCGCGGCCAACGGCTCGGCCGCGGCTGGCCGTTCCAGCATCGCCGCCAATGCAGGTGGCACGTGGATGGGGTGGCCGACCAAGGGCTCGACCACGCCTTCGAACTTGGCCGGATGGGCGGTCGCGACCACCGCCCACGGCGCCGCATCGCCGGCTTCGCGAAGGCTGTCCAGTACGTGCATCGCGGTCGCGGTGTGTGGGCAGAACACCTCGCCGTACGCGCCCGCATGGTGGGCGATGGTGCGGCGGACTGTGGTGTCGTCGACGCTTTCCGCCCGGAGTGTGCGGCGCAACTTCGCGTCGTCGTCACCGAACGTCCAGCGCAGCCGCTCGAAGTTGCTGGGCGCGCCCACGTCCATGGCGTTGGCGAGCGTGGCGACCGCATCGCGCGGGCGGTACGCGCCGCCCTCGAAAAACTCGGGCAAGGTCGCGTTGGCGTTGCAGGCCAGGCGCACTTCGCCGATCGGCAGGCCGATCTTGCGCGCCCACAGCGCCGCCAGCGCATTGCCGAGATTGCCGGTCGGCACGATGAAATTGAGCGGCGCGTGATGCACGCGCCACCAGCCCAACGCCGCATGTGCGTAGTAACTCATTTGCGGCAGCAGCCGGCCGAGGCTGATGCTGTTGGCGGAGCTGAGCGGGCGCACTGATTGCAATGCCGCATCGTTGAGCGCGGCCTTGACCATGCGCTGGCAGTCATCGAACCGACCCTGCACGCGCAGGGCGCGCACGTTGTCGCCAAAGCTTCCGAGTTGATGCGCCTGGCGCGGCGAAACCCGTCCGTCAGGGTAGAGAATCACGACCTCGACGTTTGGCTGGCCATGGAAGGCGGCGCCGACCGCGGCGCCGGTATCGCCGGAAGTCGCGACGAGAACCGTGAGCGGGCGCGCGTCTTCGCGCGGCAGACGGCGCAGACAGGCCGCGAGAAAGCGCGCGCCGACGTCCTTGAACGCGGCGGTCGGGCCGTGGAAAAGTTCGAGCACGCAGGCATCGTGCTGCGGCAATGGCCGCAAAGGCGTTTCGAAATCCAGCGCTTCCCGGCAGATCGCGGGCAATTCGGCGACCAGCGGATCGCCGGCGAAGAACGGCGCCAACAAGGTTGCAGCGGTATCGGCGAGCGAGCCGTCCGGGTCGAAAGCCGAAACGTCGAGTCGCGGCATCGATTCGGGCACGTACAAGCCGCCGTCCGGCGCAAGGCCGGCGGCGATGGCGCTGCTGATCGTGACGGCCGGGCTGTGGCGGCGGGTGCTGAGGTAACGCGGGCGAGCGTTCATGGGATCGCCGCGTGATCGACCACGTCGTCAGGATGTTCGATCAAGGCGGCTGCGGGCGATTCGATCGGCGCGACGAAGACATCGCTCTGCAGCCCTTCTGCCGCGAACGCGCCTTGCATGGCCCCGGCGGCGGCCTCGGCATCGCCGCGGTTCTCGTACCAGCCGAACACGCTGGGACCGCCGCCCGAAATGCTGGCGCCGAGCGCGTGGTGGTCCAGCGCGGCTCGTTTCACGCGCGCGAAGCCCGGCACCAGTGAGGCGCGACGTGGCTCCACCAGCACGTCCTTCATCCCTTCCCGCACCAGCGCGGCATCGCCGCGAAAACAGCCGGCCAGCACCAACGCCAAGTGGGCGCTTTGCGCCACGAATTCTTCGAGCGCGTAATCGCCGGCCAGCGCGGCGCGGGCCTTGCGCGTCTCCAGCACCCAGTGCGGATGCACCAGCGCGCAATGCCATGCGCGGGGCACCGGGATGCGCAGCAGGCGATCGTGTGTCGCGAGCACCAGTCCGCCCAGCAACATCGAACCCAGGTTGTCGCCGTGACGGCTGCCGCTGGCCACGGCTTCGCCGTCCAGCGCGAACGGATATAGCGCTTCGCGGGACAGCGGCGTATCCAGCAGCGCGTTGGCCGCCACCAGTGCAGCGACGCATGACGCGGCCGAGCCGCCCATCCCGGACCCGAGCGGAATGCCCTTGTGCAGGATCAATTCGAATCCATGCGGCAACGCGAGCGCTTCTCGCAACGCCAGCAATGCCACGCCTGCCGTGTTCTGTCGCGGTTCGCGGGGCAGGTCGGTCACGACGCCATGGATCACCGCGATGCGAACCACGGGTTCTTCGATGGCGCGCACCTCGGCACGGTCGCCCGCCCCGGCCATGCTGTGGCCGAGGATGTCGAAGCCCACGCCGACATTGCCCACGCTGGCCGGGGCGAATGCGCGTGCAACGCATGTGCGCGACGTGGCGGATTTCGGCAGCACGTTCTCGATCATGGCGACGCTCATGATGGCATCGCCAGGGTCTCCGCGATCCGCAATATGTCGGCGAACACGCCCGCGGCGGTCACTTCCGGTCCCGCGCCGGGACCTTGCACCAGCAGCGGATTGTCACGGTAGCGGCGCGTGCGGAACTGCACCACGTTGTCGGTGAAACGCGTGTGCGCGAATGCATGGGTGGCAGGCAGGATGGCAAGCCGCACGCGCGCGCGACCATGTCGATCGAGGCTGCCCACGTGTCGCAGCACGCCGTTGGCGGTTTGCGCGCGGGCCAGCCACGCGGCCATCGGTTCGTCCAA
>JAICIW010000312.1 GCA_025928735.1 Rhodanobacteraceae bacterium
AAACCGGTGACGCTGGTCAGCGATCAAGGTGCCAACGATTTCGCCTACGCACCCGGAAGCGACGCATTCGCATTCATGCGCGTGCGCAATGGCGACCAGAACAACGGCAACGCCGTATACGTGGGCGGCCGCGGCAAGACGTGCGACGCGACCGCGGCGCTGGCGCGCAACTTCAATGCGTATGCGTGGCTGCCCACTGGCAAGGCGCTGTTGCTGCAGGGCGAACTCGATACGCGTTCGGTGTTGTGGACGCAGCCGCTGGGTGGCGTGGCGCGCTTGCTCGATCTTGGCGACGTGCTGCCCGGCAATGATTTGACCGTTGCGAAAAGCGGCGAGATTGCCTTCATCGGCAGCACCACAACGCGTCCCGACGAGCTGTACGTGATGGCGTCGATGACGGCGAAGCCGCGCCGTCTTACCGACGTCAATGCCTTCGTCGACAAGCTCGACCTCGGTCGCAGCGAATCGCTGCAGTGGAAGAGCCACGACGGCATGGATGCGGACGGCGTGCTGACGTATCCCGCCGATTACCGCAAGGGCAAGACCTATCCCTTGGTGCTGGTGATCCACGGTGGCCCCGAAGCTGCATCCACCGTGCGCTTCTCGCCATTGCCGCAACTTTTGTCAGCCGCCGGATTCGTGGTGTTCCAGCCGAACTATCGCGGCAGCACCAATCTCGGTGATGCCTACCAGCATGCGATCTATCGCGACACCGGCGAGGGTCCGGGCAAGGACGTGATGGCGGGATTGGCGGCGGTCGAGAAGCTCGGCATCGTGGACAAGGATCGCGTCGGCGTGTCCGGCTGGTCGTACGGCGGCTACATGACGACCTGGCTCACCGGCCATTACGACGCATGGAAGGCCGCCGTAGCCGGTGCGTCATTGACCGACTGGGTGATGGATTACACGGTTGCGTATTACCAGACGGGTGACACCTACTTCTTCGGCTCGACGCCGTGGAGCGCAGAGGGCTGGGATATCTGGCGCCAGCAATCACCCATCACGTACGCACGCAACGTCAAGGCGCCGACCCTGATCATGGGCGACGTGGGCGATCCGAACGTGCCACTGTTGAACAGCTACGAGTGGTATCACGCGTTGCGCGACAACGGCGTCCCGGTGGAGTTCTGGGCGTACCCCGCCGACACGCATTTCCCCGGCGACATCGTGCAGCAGACCGACGTGTACCGCCGGTGGGTGGACTGGATGACCCGCCATTTGAAATGAAATGGGTGTTGCAGCGCGGACGGCGCTGCGGTTACCCGTCAGCCATGCAAAGGGGGACTTCGACATGGGCAAGTTTGCAAGAACCTGGCAACTGATGACTGCGTCCTGGCAGATGCTGATGCAGGACAAACGTCTGATCGTGTTTCCGCTGGTTTCGGGCGTGGCACTGGCGATCATCATTGCGTTGTTCGCGATGCCGGTATTTGTCGAATTGCACGGTCACGCGCGGTTGCACGGTCCCGTCCAGCTCTCCGCGCCGATGTACGCGGCGCTGTGCGTGTTCTACTTCCTCGATTATTTCGTGATCATCTTCTTCAACTCGGCGCTGATCGCCTGCGTGCTGAGACAGATCGACGGCGAGCAGCCGAGCCTCGGCTACGGCCTCGCGTTCGCATGGCAGCGATTGCCGCAGATTTTCGGCTGGGCGCTCATGACCAGCACCGTAGGCATCCTGCTGCGCCTGCTTGAAGAGAAGGTGGGTTTCATCGGGCGGATCGTGGTCGGGTTGCTCGGCATGGCCTGGTCGGTGACCTCGTTCCTGGTCGTGCCGGTGCTGGTGGCCGAAGGCAGCGGTCCAATCGAGTCGTACAAGCGCTCGGTGGAAATGTTGAAGCAGACGTGGGGCGAGCAGATCATCGGCAATGTCAGCTTCGGGTTGGTCTTTGCCCTGTTCGGCATCGTGCCGGCGATGATCCTGTTCTTCCTCGCGATCGGAGCGGGTGCGGCGGCCATGCTGGCGGTCGGCGCGATCATGGTGGTATGGCTGGTGGCGCTGGCGCTGGTCCAATCGACCTTGCAGACGATCTATCAAGCCGCCATCTACGTCTATGCCGTCAGCGGCGAAGCGCCGCCCGGGTTCGATAATCAATTGGTCTCGGAAGCATTCGCTCCGAAGCAATCAAGGAACTGGTTGTGAGCCAACTTGTTGCACAAGTCGACATCGCTGTCGCAAAGCCTCTGGACATCCTGCATTTCTGGTTCGAAGAGGCGGCACCGGAGCAACACTTCGGGAAGTCGGATGCATTCGATGCGACGATTCGCGATCGTTTTGCCGCCATGCACCGCGCGGCGGCGGGCGGCGAACTTGCCGAATGGCGCGGATCGCCCGACGGCAGGCTGGCCGAAATTGTCGTGCTGGACCAGTTTTCGCGAAACCTCCATCGCGACGATGCGCGTGCGTTTGCCTGCGATGGCATGGCACTGGTGCTGGCGCAGGAAGCGATCCGCGCGGGGGCTGACCACGAAATGCCTGCGACACGGCGCGCGTTTCTTTACATGCCTTTCATGCATTCGGAATCGCGCGCGATTCACGTGGAGGCGGAGCGGCTGTTCCGGCAACCCGGGTTGGAGAACAACTACACCTTCGAGCTGAAACACAAGGCGATCATCGACCGCTTCGGCCGTTACCCGCATCGCAATGCCGTATTGGGTCGGCTTCCGACGGACGAAGAGATAGCGTTTTTGCGGCAGCCCGATTCGTCGTTCTGACGCGATCGACGCATCAGCCCGATGCGGCGGCCTTGCGGTGGCGGATCCACCAGCCGATGCCGGTGACGCCGATCACCAGCACCGCATCGACCAAGTAGCGCAGCCAATCATGTCCCGGTCTGTCGAACCACGGCGCAATCAGGCCGTCGCGCGTGATCATGCGGGCCGCGGTCCATGCAATCGCCGCCGCGCCGATGTAGACGATGATCGGATAGCGCTCGATCAGTTTCAGCAGCAGGGTGGAGCCCCACACCACCAGCGGCACGCTGAACAGCAGGCCGAGCACGACAAGCCCGAGATGCCCGCCGGATGCGCCGGCGATGCCCAGGACGTTGTCCAGGCCCATCAGCGCGTCAGCCACGACGATGGTGCCCATGGCAGTCCAGAAGTCGGTCACCCTGCGTTTCAGCGTGGGCCCGCTGTGTTCCTCGTGCCTGAGCAGGCGCCATGCGATGGGTATCAGGATGATCCCGCCGGCCAGCATCAACCCGGGAATTTTCAGCAGCCAAAGCACCGCGGCAGTCATCGCTATGCGGACCAGGATCGCCCCGACC
>JAICIW010000351.1 GCA_025928735.1 Rhodanobacteraceae bacterium
ATCGAATGCAGCCTTTCAAGCTCGGCGAAGACATCGACCTTCTGCGCGAAAGCGTGCACGCCTTCGCCGAGAAGGAAATCGCGCCGCGCGCGGACCAGATCGACCGCGACAACCTGTTCCCGTCCGACCTGTGGAAGAAGCTCGGCGACATGGGTCTGCTCGGCATCACGGTGCCGACCGAATACGGCGGCAGCGGGATGGGCTTCCTCGCGCACGTGGTCGCGATGGAAGAAATCTCGCGCGCGTCGGGTTCGGTCGGGTTGTCCTACGGCGCGCATTCCAACCTGTGCGTCAACAACATCTTCCACAACGGCAACGAGGCGCAGCGGAAGAAATACCTGCCGAAACTGTGCTCGGGTGAATGGGTCGGCGCGCTGGCGATGAGCGAACCCGGCGCGGGTTCGGACGTGGTCGGTTCGATGAAATGCAAGGCCGAGAAAAAGGGCGATGTCTGGATCGCCAACGGCAACAAGATGTGGATCACCAACGGCCCCGACGCCGACGTGGTGCTGGTGTACATGCGCACGGCCGACCGCAGCGCCGGCAGCCGCAGCATCACCGCCTTCATCGTCGAAAAGGGCATGAAGGGTTTTCGCACCGCGCAGAAACTCGACAAGCTCGGCATGCGTGGCTCCAACACGTGCGAGCTGGTGTTCGAGGATTGCGAGATCCCCGACGGAAACCGCGTCGGCGAAGTCAACGAAGGCGTGCGCGTGTTGATGGGCGGCCTCGACACCGAACGGCTGGTGCTGTCGGGCGGCCCGATCGGACTGATGCAATCGGCCATCGACGTCACCCTGCCCTACGTGCGCGAACGCAAGCAGTTCAACGCGCCGATCGGCACGTTCGAAATCATGCAGGCCAAGATCGCCGACATGTACACCGCACTGCAATCGGCGCGCGCGTACGCGTACATGATCGCGCAGCAGTTCGACGCCGGCGTGAAATCGCGCATCGATCCGGCCTCGTGTTTGCTGCTGTCCTCGCGCAACGCCGTGCAAGTCGCACTGGAAGCCATCCAGTCGCTGGGCGGCAATGGCTACATCAACGAATTCCCCACCGGCCGCATCCTGCGCGACGCCAAGCTGTACGAAATCGGCGCCGGCACCAACGAAATCCGCCGCATGCTGATCGGGCGCGAGTTGTTTTACGGCAACGCTTGATCAAAGCATGCTGCTGTAGGGGGGGTGACAACCCGCCTTGACACCCATCCGGCGGGATCCGCTTCGCTGCTCCCGCCCTGCATGCTATCCACTACGTCTTCGTCATTCCGGCGCAAGCCGGAACCCAGTGACTTTTACACGACTCCTGTAGCAAAGGCGCTGGGTCCCGGATATCGCTCCGCGATTCCGGGATGACGAGCAACTCACAGACCCCGAGTGTCACAGCGTATCGCCGCCCCCTTACAACGTCTGCGCGTGGAAGGTGTCGCAAGTGTTGACGTCGCCGGACTGGAAGCCGGTCTTGAACCACTTCACGCGCTGGGCCGAGGTACCGTGGGTGAAGGAATCGGGCACGACGGTGCCGCGCGCTTCGCGCTGCAGGGTGTCGTCGCCGATCTGCGAGGCCGCGTTCAAGGCGCTTTCGATGTCGCCGGGCTGCAGCCATTGCAGCTGCTGCTGCGACTTGTTGGCCCACACGCCGGCAAAACAATCCGCCTGCAATTCCAGCCGCACCGACAATCCATTCGCGCCCTGCATCGGCTCGCCGCGCTGCGCGAGCTGCTGCTCCATGTCCATGATGCCGAGCTGGTCCTGCACGTGATGACCGACCTCGTGCGCGATCACGTAGGCGCGTGCGAAATCGCTGTCGGAATGAAAACGCGTGGCCAGTTCCTGGAAGAAATCGAGGTCGAGGTAGACGCGCTGGTCGCCGGGGCAATAGAACGGCCCGACCGCCGCCGAGGCGCCGCCGCAGGCGGTGCTGACCCGGCCATGGAACAAGGTGAGTTTCGGATCGACGTATTGCTTGCCGGCCTGCTGGAAATACGCGGTCCACACGTCCTCGGTGCTGCCCAGCACCTTGCTGGCGAATTGCACCTGCGGGTCGCTCATGTCGGCCTGCGTCGTTTGCGCAGGCGTGCCGGATGATCCCGTGTCGCCATTTCCGGTCAGCAACCCGAAAATGATCCCGCGCGTCGAGGGAAAAATCATCGCGATGATGACCGCGATGATGGTGCCGCCGACGCCGAGATGGATGCGCCCGAAACCGCCGCCGCCACCGCCGCCGGTCGCCTGTTCCACGTTCCTGCTGGAACGGCCTTTCTGCCAGAGCATCGCGCTTCTCCTTTCCCCGCCGCCAACCCGCGTCGCGCAAACTTTGCGGCAACCGTCCATCACGCGCAAGTGCGGCGTCGGAAGTCCCCCACATTTCCGTGGCAAGCCGCTTTCCTGAACCGCCACGCAACGCGTGCTGTCCCCAGTCAGCAACGCCGGGTTAGGCTGTATCCAACGCGGATGGAACCCCGGAGATGACGCGCACCGGATGGATCCTCACATGGATCGTGGCGGCGATCGGCGCATTGCTGATCGCCTTGGTGCTGTTCATCGCGCTGTTCAACTGGAATCGCGCACGTCCGTGGCTGGGCCAGAAATTGAGCAGTTCGATCGGCCGGCCGATGGCCATCAACGGCGACCTGACTGTCGACTGGCTGCGCAATCCCGACACGCACGGGTTGGCCAACTGG
>JAICIW010000400.1 GCA_025928735.1 Rhodanobacteraceae bacterium
CTGCAGTTCTCCTGCCTGAAGCGCTTCGCGGGCGGTTATGCGGGGTTGTCGGGCCTGTCGCTGGTGGCGGGCGTCGCTGCGGCGATGGCACTGGAGGATTGCGGCGTAGCGGACGTTGCGCTGAAGTGGCCCAACGATCTGGTCCACGACGATGCGAAACTCGGCGGCATCCTGGTCGAACTGGGCGGTGAATTCATGGGGCCTTGCCACGCCATCATCGGCATTGGCATCAACGTGCACCTGTCCGAGCGCGTGCGCGCGGCGCTGAATCGGCCGTGCACGGATCTGGTGCGCTTGCGCGGCGGCGATGCGCCATCACGAAATGGATTGGCGACTGCATTGGTCGCACGGCTGGTCGATGCACTGGAGGTTTTCGATGCGTCGGGGTTCGCGGCCTTCGCGCAGGCATGGACGGAGCGCGATGCACTCGCGGGACGGACGATTCGCCTCGAAGGCGCGCACGGCACGTTCGACGGCATCGCCGCGGGCGTGGATGCGCGCGGCGCGCTGTGCGTGCGAACGCCTGAAGGCACGCGCGTGCTGGACAGCGCCGAAGTCACGGTGCGGCCGGAGTGAACACGCGAACCGGCGAGACGTGGTTGCTCGATCTCGGCAACTCGCGTGCCAAGCTGGCGCGGCTGGCGCAAGGCGATCCGGTCGACGTCACCGCGTTGGACTGGACGCAGCCGGATTTCGTGGCGCAGGTGCGTCAACTTGCCGGGCACTGGCCGCAGCCCTCGCGCATCCTTGTCGCTTCCGTGGCGCGGGCCGATCTCGTTGATCGCGTGCGCGATTTGCTGCCAGCCGCTGCGGGGACGAAAATCGAATGGCTGCGCACGCCGCGGCAGGCTTGCGGCGTCGGCAATCGCTACGCCAAGCCGGAGCGGCTCGGCATCGATCGCTTTCTGTCGATGGTGGCCGTGCACGCGCGCAGGGGCGGCGCCGGCCTCGTGATCGGTTGCGGGACGGCCATGACGCTGGATGCGGTGAGCGCGAACGGCGAACATTCGGCGGGTCTGATCGCGCTGTCGCCCGGACGGATGCTGGAGGCACTGCGTGTCGAGACCGCGATCGCCGCCGGCAATCCGGATGCGTTTTCCGGCGATGGCGGCGATGACACCGCCGCCGCGTTGCAGGCGGGTTGCTGGTCGGCCGCGGGCGCACTGGTCGAATGGTTTGCGGAGCGCCACCGTGTTGCACCGGCCGAGGCGCATGTGTGGCTGCACGGCGGCTGGTCCGCACAACTGGCGGAATGGCTGGCACGGGACGGATTTCACGCCGGGGTGTTCGAGCACGCCGTGCTGCACGGGCTTGCGGTATGGTCGGCGGCATCACTTTGCGATCGTCCATGATCGCGGCTACGTTGAGCTCTCTTGGATGCTTGTAGATTCGCCAGTGCCGTTCTTCCAGAACGGCCTGTCATGACTTGACTTTCACAACAGCGCTGCCGGGTGGGAACTTGATGTTCGTTCGCTTGCTGTTCCTGCTGCTGCTGGCCTTGAACGTTGGCGCGGGTGCGTGGCTGCTGTTCGGGCGCGTCCCCGAACCGATGCTGCCGCCGGCCACCGATCCCGGCGTGCCCGAATTGCGATTGCTGTCGGAAACGCGCCACGCCGCGCATCCAGTCGAGGCGCCGCCCGCAGCTGCCGCGACGGCGCCAACTTCGCACGATGCCTGCAGCACGCTCGGCCCATTCATCACCACCGTCGACATGCGCGCGGCGATGCAGGCCTTGTCGCCGCACGTCGCGCGCATCCAGTACCGTGGCGAACAAGTGCGCCGCTCGCACGGCTATTGGGTTTATCTGCCTGCCGCGGCGGACCGCGAGGGCGCGCTCGACGCCGCGCGGCGTCTGGCCGCCAAGGGCATCCACGACTACTACGTGGTGACCGCTGGCGATTCGCAGAACACCATTTCGCTCGGCTTGTTCAACGACCAGTCCAATGCCGAGAAGCGGCTCGCACAGCTGCAGGCGCTCGACTTCGCTGTCAAGGTTGAGCAACGCGTCGAGACGGAACCTGCGTACTGGGTCGATTACGCAGTGCCGGCCGATGGAACCTTCGACTGGCAGGCGTGGCTGCCGGGCAGGAATGACCTGCAGTCGA
>JAICIW010000377.1 GCA_025928735.1 Rhodanobacteraceae bacterium
GCTGGCCAGAAGCTTTGCTCCGCCATGTTCGATGCGATAGCGCTGCAGGTTGGCCGCGCGCGCGATCCACAAGTCGTCATCGGGCCCAAACGCGAAGGCATGGATGTCGCTGCGCGCAATGCCCGGCACGAACGTGAAGGCTTGCGCACCGGCCGGGAGGCGCGCGATGCCGGCGTGGGTCGCGATCCAGATCGAGCCGTCCGCGGCTTCGCGCAGTTGCACGATTTCGCGGGCGCCTTCATCGGTGCTCGGCGGCGACAGCGCCTGGATCGCGAAGGTCTGCGGGTCGACACGGAACACGCCGGTCCCGACGCCGGCGACGTAAATGGCGCCGTCGTGCGCGGCCAGCAATCGCCACACGCCGTGTTTCAACGCCGGATTGCCGGCGGCGATTGCCTGCAGGTGCTTGCCGTCCCATACGAAGCAACCCTTGTGACTGCCGATCCACAAGCGTCCCGAGGCGTCTTCCGTCAGCGCCGAAATGGACATGCGATCCAGATCGGGAATCGCGACGTGCTCGACCTTGCCGCTGGCCGGATCGACGCGGTCGAGCATGCTCGCGCCGCCCACCCATAGCGTGCCATCGCGCGCCAGCGCCAGTGCGCGCACGCGATTGCGCGCGAGGCTGTCGGCGTGGCCGGGAATCTGCCGGTACATGCTGAACGCACGCCACTGCGGCGGAAGGTAGGCGAGTCCGCCATCCACCATTGCGACCCACAAACCGCCTTCGTGATCGCGGAACAAACCATCCGGAAGGTGCCCGGGCAGGCTGCCGGCCACGCCCGGCGTCGGTTGCTCGAAGCGGCTGGTGCCATCGGCGGCGATGCGGGCGAGGCCGCCGCGTTCGGCGATCCACACACTGCCATCGTCATCGCGCAGGCTGGCCAGCGCTTCGCGCGCAGCGCCGATCCGTTGCGCCGTCCCGTTTGCGTACACATGGAACAACCCGGCGCTGGTGGAGGCGTCGACGCCATCGGGCGCGGCATGCAATTGCCACACGATCGGCGGGCTCGAGCCGGTGGCCAGCGCGACGTGATGGATTTGGCCCTGCCCATCCATCCGTTCCAGCCCGGCATCGGTGCCGACCCACATGCCGCCGTCGTCCGCAGGCGCGAGGGCGGTGACATTGTCGGAGGCGATGCTCGCAGCATCGCCTTTGCGATGGCGCCAGTGGGCGAAGCCACCGCCGCCCGGCTGCAACTTGTTCAAGCCGCCGGCATACACGCCGACCCAGACTGCACCCGCCTTGTCCTCGGCGACGGCCATCACGTCATTGGCCGACAGGCTGTCAGCCCGTGTGGCATCGTGCATCCAGTGACGGAAGCCATTCGTTGCCGGTTCGTAACGGTTGAGGCCGGTGCCTTCGCCACCGACCCATACGCGCCCTGCATGGTCGATCATTACTGCCGACACGTCATCGGCAGGCAGCGAATCGGTGCGCGCCGGGTCGTGGCGGAATACCTTGAAATCGCGGCTGTCGTAGCGCACCAGCCCGGCGTGGGTGCCGATCCACAGGTAACCCGCTTCGTCCTGCGCGACTGTGTACACCTCGGTCGAGGGCAGGCCATTGGCCGCGCCGTAGCTGCGGAAAATCGGGGTGGGCGGCACCTTCACCGCATCGGGTGTTGCGGCGCTCGCCAGCGCACCGGCCACAAGCAATGCAGATAGCATGTCCCTTTCCCCATGGGCCGGTCCGTGATGATGCCGGAAAATCGCGAGCGATGCGCGTCAGGTTGCGCGACCCGCCCCGGTCTGTGTGAAGATGACCGGGATGTTTCCCCATCGATCCACGCACGGTTCTTTTGCGTTGCTCGCTTTCGCGGCGTTGTTCGTCGCCGGTGTGGTGCACGCGCATCCGCTGGACTATCGCATCGACACCGTGCATTCGCAGGTGCTGTTCAGCGCCGACCACGACGGCTATTCGAATCCCGTGGGCCGCCTGGCGATCGCGCGGGGGTGGTTGCGCTTCGATCCGGATGACTGGACCGCCTCGAAGGTCGTGGCCGACATCGATCTTGCTTCCGCCGACCTCGGTGATAAAGGTTGGAATGGCGCGGTAACGGGAGGCAATTTTCTCGACGCGGCGCAATTTCCGGTCGCGCATTTCGAAAGCGACAGTGTCACGAAAACCGGCGAGAGCACTGGCACGCTTGAAGGCCAGCTCACGTTGCGGAACGTGACGCTGCCGGTGAAAGTCGACTTCACCGTCAACCGCGTCGGCATGACCCTGTTCGGCTTCGAGACCATCGCCGGGTTTTCCGGGCACGCAACGCTGGATCGCACGAAGTTCGGCATGACGGCGTTTCCGAAAGCGGTCGGTACCGAAGTGACGATCCGGCTGGAAATCGAAGCCACGCTCGATCGCAGCGCGGAATCCGATTACCGGCAGGCTGCGAACAAGTTGA
>JAICIW010000065.1 GCA_025928735.1 Rhodanobacteraceae bacterium
CGCGGCCAGATCGCCCGCGCGCGTCTTGCCGGAATCCATCGCGCGGAACCACCCCGTCAGTTCGCGCACGTTGCCGAGCCTGCGTTCCTGCAGCGCCGGATCGCGCGCGCCTTGCGCCAGATGCTCCATGTAGCGGGTGCGCTTCAGGACCTCTTCGACCAATTCCGCGGCCTTGGCATGTTTCGCATGCTGTGACAGCGATTCGATCAGATCGACAAAACCCGCCAGCGCCGCGGCCGGTCGCGCCGACAATTGCTGCAAGGCCACCGGGTTGTGCGCCGCGCGCAGCATCGAAAGATGTTTCGGCTGCGCGAGTTCGCCCAGTTTTTCCAGCGTGGTCGCGCCGATTTCCCGGCGCGGCACGTTCACCACGCGCAGGAACGCCGCGTCGTCGTCGGGATTGGCGATCAGCCGCAGATACGCCAGCACGTCCTTGACCTCGGCGCGGTCGAGGAAACTCAATGCGCCGGTCAGGTGGTAGGGAATGCGGCTCAGTTGCAGCGCCTTCTCAAGCGGCCGCGCCTGATGGTTGCCGCGATACAGCACCGCGCAATCGGACCACGCGAGTCCGTGCTTGTCGCGCAGGTACATGAGCTGCGAAGCGACGCGCTCGGCTTCGTGTTCGGCGTCGCGGCATTCCAGCACCCGGATGCGCTCGCCATCGTCGTGTGCGCTCCACAATTTCTTGGGGTGTACATGCGGGTTGTGGGCGATCAGCGCGTTGGCGGCGCGCAGCACGCGCTGCGCGCAGCGATAGTTCTGTTCCAGTTTGACCACGCGCAGCTTCGGATAATCCTGCGACAGCTTGTCGAGGTTGCCGGGATCGGCGCCGCGCCATGCGTAGATCGACTGGTCGTCATCGCCCACGCAGGTGAACGCGCCGCGCTCGCCCGCCAGCAATTTCAGGAACGCGTATTGCGCGGCGTTGGTGTCCTGGCATTCGTCCACCAGCAGGTAGCGGATGCGTTCGCGCCACGCGGCGCGCGCGTCCTCGTCGCGCTCCAACACCGCCACCGGCAACCGGATCAGGTCATCGAAATCCACCGCGTTGAACGCGGCGAGCCGCTTCTGGTATGCGGCATACAGTTGCGCGGCTTCCAGTTCGCGCGGCGCGCGCGCGGCGTCCAGCGCCTGCTCGGGTGTCAGGCCGTCGCTTTTCAGGCGCGACAGCAGCGAACGCAACTGGAACAGCTTGTCGGATTTCACCGCCGCGCCGGCGAGTTCCTTCACCAGTCCGGCGCTGTCGTCCGCGTCCAATACCGAAAATCCGCGCCGCAAGCCGGCGCGTGCGTGTTCGATCTGCAGGAACTTCAGCCCCAGCGCATGGAAGGTGCACACGCTCAAGCCTTCGGCGTCGTCGCCCTTGATGCGTTTCGCCACGCGCTCGCGCATCTCGCGCGCGGCCTTGTTGGTGAAGGTGATCGCGGCGATCTTCGCCGCCGGCACCAAGCCGCGCTCGATAAGGTGCGCGATCTTCTCGGTGATCACGCGCGTCTTGCCTGAGCCCGCGCCTGCCAGTACCAGCAGGGGGCTGTCGACGCATTCGACTGCGGCGCGTTGTTGGGGGTTGAGCATGGGTTCGATCCGGCAAGCAGCCGACAATGTTACCGTGTCGGTTTTGGAAGGCTTGAGGACTTCGACACATGGCCGCACCCGACTGGACGCGCCCGCACTGGAGCCGCGACGAGGCCAAGGCGATGCTGGTCTATTTCGTGTTCGGCGAGTTCCCGGCCGAGCCGAAGCTCGACCTCACCGCGCACGGCAGCCGCGGTCTGCCACAAGGCGTCGAAATCCTGCGCATTCCGAAAGACAGGCTGGCGCACTGGGAAGGCCACCCGTTGCGCGGCGCGATCGGCGAGATCCTGCGCGAAGGCAATCGCGACGCGTTCGAACTCGCGCGCAAGGCGCCCGAGTGCCTGATGCTGCGCGGCGAATTGGCTGATGCCGATTCGCTGGCATACCTCCGCGACACACTGGGCGTCCTCGCCGCGCTGCTCGATGTCGGCGGTGTCGCGGTGGTCGACCCACAGATCCTGGAAATGTTCTCCGCCGACGATTGGCGCGCGCGCTACACGGCCGACACGATCGCCGCGCCGCGCAGCCATGTGCTGGTGCTGTGCCAGGACGACGCGGGCGGCAGTGCATGGATCAAGACGCGCGGCATGCGCAAGTTCGCGCGCCCCGACATCAGCCTCCGCCGCGTGCCGCAAGCCGAAGTGCAACGCGCGGGTGCCATCGCGGCGCGGCTGGCCGACCTGCAGGCGCGCGGCATGCGCTTCGGCGACGATTCGACCGTGGACGTCGAAGGATTGCCCGGCGGCTTGAAGATCAAGCGTGGCGGTTCGCTGGACGACCCCGAGTTCAACAACACGCATCTCGCGATCGAATGGGAAACGTAACGGCTCCCTGCTTTGCGCGACTGCTCGCGCTTTCGAACGGCCTGGGTCACGTTCGCCGAAACAAAAGCAACTCTCGCCCGGCAAGGGAACCGTTATCGGGAGCGCCGTGCCGGTTTGTCGTCGTCACTGGCTGGACGCGATGCCCGGTCGCGATTGGCGACTTCGATCGTCCAGGCGACGACTTGCTGTGCGAGCGCGTCATCGGCCGCGCCAAACGCGGCAACGATCTGCGGCACGTCCACCCCGGATGGATTCTGCGTGACCACGAAGCTGCGCGTCGCCAGCAGATCGCGCGCGCCGCCGCGCCGCAATTGCGCGTCGTAGCGCACCACCACGACCGGCGAGCCGCTGCGGTACTCGGTATGAAACGCGCGGAGGTCGCCGGAGAGGGTGTAGTCGGATGCGAAGTGATCGTCGTCGGTGGTGACGGCGGGCAGCTTCGCGGCCATGAAGGCATCGACCAGTCGATGGCGGACCAGCAGCGCCGGTGGTTCGCTCCAGCGCGCGCCCTTGTAACTGCTGACCTGACCCGGCTCGGGCATCACCATGATCCCGCTCTGGTCGAGCGCGCCGGAGGTGTTGGGCGTGTCCACGCGCAGGCTGAAATCCCCCGTGGCCGCACCGTTTGTCGGCGCGGTCGATTCCTGCGGCTGCCAGACCTGCACCGGCGAACCCTTGGGCAGCACCGAGCAGCCGGTCAGCAGCGCGGTGGCGGCACACAGCACGAGCAACGTGCGTGCGGCGGAGAATGATTTGGGCGCGGTCATGGTCGATCCGTCCTCAGTGCTTCGGCGTGAATTCGGTGGCGTGATCCCGACCCAGCAGATAACCCGCAGGGTTGGCCTGCAATTGGGAGGTGATCTGGTGGATGTCGCGCAGCGTCGAACGCAGTTCGCGCAGCGCGGGCCCGATCTGATCGACGCCGCGCAATCCGGACTGCAGCGAACCCTGGTTTTCCGTGAGCAGTTCGTTCAAGGTCTGGGTGGTCTTCTGCAGCGATGCCATCGCGGCGGCCGCGCGATCCAGGGTTTGGCGTCCAGGGCCGTTGACGAGTTGATTGGCGCCGGCCAGCGTCTGGTTGAGTTGCTTCGATGCGGCCGCGGCTTCCCGGATCAGGGTGCGCAGATCGTCGCGTTCGGCCGCAAGGGTGCTGGTGGTCTGGTCGATGCTTTTCAGGGTGCTGTTGATGCGGGCGACGTTCTGCTCGGAGATGATCTTGCCGAGCCGATCGAGGATGCCGTTGATGGAGGTGACTACGTCGCTGCCGGAGGCAAGCAGCGCGCTCAGTGCCGAGGTTTCGGACTTGATCTGCGGAACCGGGTTGTCGGGCGTCGGCATCAACGGTTGGCTGGTCGGCGCGCCGCCGCTCAGTTGCACGAAGGCGACGCCAGTCAGGCCCAGCAGTCCCAGCTTGGCGCGGGTGTCCACCTTGATCGGCGTGTCGGCGGCCACCTGGATGCGCGCCAGCACCTTGCGCGGATCCTTCGGGTCCAACTTCAACTGGCTGACCTCGCCGATCTGGATGCCGTTGTATTGCACAGGGCTGCCCTTGGACAGACCGGTCACGGCTTCGGTGAACACGATGTCGTAATAGCTGTACTGCCGGTTGAGGCTGGTCTTGCCCAGCCACAGCGCGAACAGCACGGCCAATGCCACCACCACGAGGGTGAAGGCGCCGATCAATACATGGTGAGCCCTGGTTTCCATTTCGCTACCTCATGCAATCGAGGCGACGGATTCCGCCGCCCGGCCGCGTGGTCCCTGGAAATATTCGCGGATCCAAGGGTCGTCGAAGCGCTCCACCTTGTCCAGCGAATCGGCCACGATCACCCGCTTGTGCGCGAGCACCGCGACGCGGTCGCAGATCGCGTGCAGCGAATCCAGATCGTGGGTGATCATGAAGACGGTCAATCCCAGCGCGTCGCGCAGTGTGCGGATCAACTGGTCGAACGAGGCCGCGGCGATCGGGTCGAGCCCGGAGGTCGGCTCGTCCAGGAACACGATGTCGGGGTCGAGCGCCAGCGCGCGGGCCAGTCCGGCGCGCTTGACCATGCCGCCGGAAAGTTCGGCCGGGTACTTGTGCCGCACTTCGGGGCTCAGATCCGCCAGCGCGATCTTCAGTGCCGCGACCCGCAATGCATCGTGCAGGCTGAGCGAGGTGTGTTCCATCAGCGGCACCCGCACGTTCTCGCTCACGGTCAGCGACGAGAACAACGCGCCATTCTGGAACAGCACGCCGCAACGGCTTTCGATGGCCACGCGCTCGCGTGCGGGCAGGTCGTGCAGGTTTTCGCCGAACAGCTTGACGGTGCCGGCCTGTGGCCGGCGCAGACCCAGGATCGTGCGCAGCAGCACCGATTTGCCGCTGCCGGAGCCGCCGACGACGCCAAGTATCTCGCCGCGGTAGATGTCGAGATCGAGATTCTCGTGCACTACCTGTTCGCCGAACCGGTTGCGCAGGCCGCGCACCTCCACCAGCGTGTCGCGGGGTTTTGCGGTCACCGCGACGGTCACCAGTTCATCTCCATGAAGAACAAGGCCGCGATCGCGTCCACCACGATCACCAGGAATATCGACTGCACCACGCTGGAGGTGGTGCGTTCGCCCACCGATTGCGCGCTGCCCTGCACCTTGAAGCCTTCAAGGCACCCGATCACTGCGATCAGGAACGCGAAGATCGGCGCCTTGGCGAGTCCCAGCCAGAGGTAACGCAACGGCGTGTCGGTCTGGAACACCGAGATGAACATGCTGGGCGTGATGTTCAGCGCGAACCAGCACACCAGCGCGCCGCCGACCACGCCGGCCATGACCGCGAGGAAGGTCAGCATCGGCGTCACGATCATCAGCGCCAGCACCCGCGGCAGCACCAGCAGTTCCATCGGGTCGAGACCCATGGTGCGCATCGCATCGACTTCCTCGCCGACTTTCATCGAGCCGATCTGCGCGGTGAAGGCGCTGGCCGTGCGTCCGGCCAGAATGATCGCGGTCAGCAATACGCCGAGTTCGCGCAGGAACGCGTAACTCACCAGGTCCACCGTGAACACGGTGGCCCCATAGCGCTCCAGCGCGGTGGCGCCCAGGAAGGCGATCACGGCGCCGATCAGGAACGACAGCAGGATCACGATCGGCACGGCATGCAGGCCGGTCTGTTCCATGTGCGCGATCAAGGAAGTAACGCGCCAGCGTTGCGGACGCCAGATGGTGCGCGCGAGCGTTTCCAGCGTCATGCCAACGAAGGCCAGCAGTTTCGCGCCGAGCCTGCCGACGTGGATGACGCTGCCGCCGACGTCGGCCAGCATGTCCACGAAACCGAAATTGGGACGGGGCTTGGGCCGGTGCGCATAGATCTCTGCGACAGCTTCGCTGACGGTGTCGAGCAGCCCGCGCAATTCGTGCGGCACGTCGCGGTCGTGTTCGGCCAGCCATTGCAGGCACTTGGGGCCCAGCGCCACCGCGATCAGCCCCGCGCCCGCGGTGTCGATGCGGCCGATGTCGTTGAAGTCGACGTCGGGCGTTTCGGGCAATTGCGGTTTCAGCGCGTCGAGTTGCGCCTCGAGTCCGGCGAAATACGGCAAGGTCCAGTCGCCGGTGAAACGCAGCACGTTGTCTCCGGTTTCCGGCAACGGCAGCCATTCCACGATGCCGGGCGTGGTCGCGGGCCGGTTCATTCGCGCAATTTAGCATGGGTTCGCCGTGCGATCGTCCCTGATCGCTGCCTCATCGGATGCGCGAGCAACCCAATACGTTGGTCCCACGCAAGCTCCAGAACGTTCTTCCTGCCCTGACTTTCACCACAGCCGCGTCGTTGCCAGGGCATCGCGCGAATCACGATAATGTGGGGTTTCCGACGCCGGACACCGCCATGACCAGAAAGACCATTCTCAACGCCACCCATCGCGCTGCTGGCGCGAAGATGGTGGACTTCGGCGGCTGGGACATGCCGCTCAATTACGGATCGCAGATCGAGGAACACCATGCGGTGCGGCGCGATGCCGGGATGTTCGACGTTTCGCACATGACCGTGGTGGACTTGCGCGGCACGCGCTGTCGCGAGTTCCTCCGGCACCTGCTCGCCAACGACATCGGCAAGCTGAAGAAGTCCGGCAAGGCGTTGTACTCGTGCATGCTCAACGAACGTGGCGGGGTGATCGATGACCTGATCACCTATTTCCTGACGGAAACCGCGAGCCAGGGACGGCTCGCACGCGAAGCCGGAGCGTCAGCGACGGCGGAGGCGAAGGCGAGTCCGGACATGCGCCGGACTCGCCGTGCAGAATCCGCGCAGGAAAGCGCGGATTCTGCAAAGGAATGGTTCCGGATGGTGGTGAACGCCGCGACCCGCGACAAGGATCTCGCCTGGATCGAAAAGCAAGCGGTGGCGTTCGACGTGAAGGTCACCGAGCGCCCCGAACTCGCGATGATCGCGGTACAGGGCCCGAATGCGCGCAGCAAGGTCCTGGGCTTGTTGCATGCCGATGATCGCGAGCGGGTGGAAAAGCTTGGTCGCTTCGCCGCCGCCGAGGCGCGTGGCCCCGACGGCATGTCGCTGTTCGTCGCGCGCACCGGCTACACCGGCGAAGATGGCTTCGAAATCATCGTGCCGGAACCGCACGCCGCAACCTTGTGGAATGCACTCGCCGCGGCCGGTGTGCACCCGGCGGGTCTGGGCGCGCGCGACACGTTGCGTCTCGAGGCGGGCATGAATCTTTATGGCCAGGACATGGACGAGGACATCACGCCGTGGGAAGCGGGGCTCGCCTGGACGGTGTCGCTGGACGAGGGCCGCAACTTCATCGGCCGTGCCGCGCTGGAAAAACAGAAGGCCGAAGGCGCGTCGCGCGAACTGATCGGCGTGGTGCTGGACGACAAGGGCGTGCTGCGCCACGGCCAACGCGTTCTCACCAATGCAGGCGAGGGCGAAATCCTGTCCGGTATCTTTTCGCCGACGCTGGGCAAGGCCATCGCGTTTGCGCGGGTGCCGGCTGGCGCGCCGGAAAATCTGCGGGTCGACATTCGGGGCCGCCAGCTTCCGCTGCGGGCGGTGAAGTATCCGTTCGTCAGGGATGGCAAGGGTTGCGCCGGGATATAGCGACAGCAAGCAGGAACAGCGTGAAGCATCCGGGGGGGGGCGAGGGTTGCCGCTTTGCCGCGAACCTTTCGTCGTTTCAGCGTATTTTTTTTCCACGCATTTGGGTTGGTCGTTAGAATCATGGGATTCCCGGCCCCCTCCAAGGACACGAACATGAGCGAGATTCCAGGCGACCTCAAATTCCAGAAATCCCACGAGTGGGCGCGCGTCGAGGATGCGGGCCAGGTGCGCATTGGCATTTCCGATCATGCGCAGGGCTTGCTCGGCGACCTCGTGTACGTCGAGCTGCCCAACGTCGGCGACAGGGTGGAGGCCGGCACGGGTTGCGCGGTGGTGGAATCAGTGAAAGCCGCGTCGGATGTCTACGCACCGGTCAGCGGCGAAGTCGTGGCGGTCAACGAGATGCTCGCCGACAAGCCGGAAACCATCAACGAGGATGCGTACGGCGACGGTTGGTTGTTGTTGGTGAAGGCGGACAACGCGGAAGAAATGGATGCGCTGCTCGGTCCCGACGATTACGCGGAGCTGATCGAGAACGACGAAAGCTGACCTCGCGATCGTCGCTCGACGGTGTTCTTTCGAGTGGTGTCGATGGCCACCGGAACAGGCTTCGTCGATGTCGTCGGGGAGCTGTCGGTGCGCAATCGATGCTCGCGCGCAAAAAAATTTCTGCTCCGGGTTGTGCGGCATTCAGCCGCGTTCGGTGATCTGCCGGCGCGAAGAATGGATGGGCATCGAACGGCCGCCGTCGCGTAGCGTTGCGCGTCACCGTGACAACGTCGTGTGCGTGCAAGTCAATGCGCACGCGGGTTGCAGCGCATCCGTGTTGTGTGTGCCGAAAATTCGATTGGACGTCCATACGTCCGAAGTGATTGCGACGTGGATGATGGGTGGAGCGGGGGCGGGTGGTTCGCGACGGCATGCGGGGCGTCCGCAAGGGCTTCATTCGTCGCAAAATATTGATTGACACCACGAATGCATGGGGCTAGCTTTTCGCCCGACGACATGTAGCACAACGGAAACATGCCGACTGCCAAGTACATCAAGCCGTATATCGAGCACGGCCACAAGTCCGAGAGGGTTCGGACAATAACCGTCTCGATTCCGATGCATGTACTGCGGCTACTTTCCGACGAGCGTACACGTCGTCAAGTGTCCAACCTGCGGCACGCCACGAACAGCGATCTTTTGTGCGAGGCGTTTCTGCATGCGTTCACTGGGCAACCACTGCCAACTGATGAGGAGCTGAGACGAACCATGGCTACGAAGAAAGCTGCGAAGAAACCCGCCAAGAAGGCGGCACGCAAGTCGGCGAAAGCCAAA